>JAUSIA010000147.1 GCA_030648225.1 Ignavibacteria bacterium
AGAAAGAAAATGATTTCAGAAGCGGTTTTAGTTTCTTACATAATGATGAGATAGATAAAGAAGATCTCGAGGTTCCTACAATCCTGAGAGTTCAGAAACCAAAAGCATCTTTTACTAAAAAAGATGATGATGACACCCAGACAGGTTTTTCTTTTGAATCATCAAGGTATAACTGGGCTAAAGAAAAATCTGAGAAAAAAGAAGAAGAAGAGAAGGTAAATCAGAATAAAGATGATGATGAAGATAGTTCATCTTTTCTTAGAATGATAATGGATTGAACAGGTGTAAATCCTGCCCCGATGACAATTGGGGTTCAAGATTAAGTGCAAGAGCAAGTTCAAGCGCAAGAAGTTTTTTATTAATGACTAATGACTAATGGACAATATTTATCGGGACAATTTTTCTAAATATTGAAAGCTATAAATAGATAAATGGGGTTATGATAAAATATCATTAACTCATAAGAGGTGTGCATGAACATTCTTGAGTTGCTCGGTATCGTTTTTTTAATTGTTATTATTTTTAATGTAGTTATAGTTATTTGGGCAATTAAAACTGCTTTCTTCGGCGATGAGGATATTGAAGCTTATTCCCGTAACTAATTTCTGCTGATATTATTCATCACTTATACGGGATTCAACAAGGACATTTTCATCATCAAGAGTATCTACTTTAATGATGATTCTGTTCGGTCGGCAGCATATTCTGCATTCTTCAATAAAGTCCTGTTTATCACCGGCTGTTAAATCAACCCACACAGTGTTTTCAACACCGCAATACTGGCATCTCCATACGAGATCATCATCTGTCTGCATAATTAACCATCCTTTTCACTACTATTTAAAGTTAACAAACTGAGTCGGAAAATCCAGCTCAGCATCTTTAACCATTTTAATTACTGCCTGAAGATCATCAATCTTAGTACCCTGAACTCTGATCTGTTCATCCTGTATCTGGGCACTTACTTTAAGCTTAGAATCTTTAATCATCTTTGTTATAATCTTAGCATTATCTTTGGAAATACCGCTTTGAAGATTAATTTTTTGTGTTAACCTGCTACCTGCGTCTGTTTCAGGTTCATCTAACCTTAAGGCTTTTATCGATATACTTCTCTTAATAAATTTGGACTGCAAAATATCAATGCCTGCCTTACGTGAATAATCATCCTTTGTATTAATAACAATTGTTTTATCTTTTTTATTTAATTCAATAGTTGTGCTGGAATCTTTCAAATCATATCTCTGGTTTATCTCTTTAATAGCCTGGTTAACTGCATTGTCTGCTTCCTGCATATCGATTTCAGAAACAATATCCATAGAGTGGTTTTGAGCCATATAAAACTTCCTACAATATTAAATACTCATTTAAACGTAACTTTTAATCAGTTTATAATCAAGATTGGTTAATTAAATCCTATTTAATATTTTTACTCAAAAGTATAATGAATAAGATTGAAAAAATTTAACCTGCATTTTAAAGATAGAACAGATTTAATTCTATTAATTGTTCTGGTCGTTTCAATTTTAGCTGGTCTTATTATAAGGCTTAAAGGGTTGGGGAAATGGTCTCTTGCTCTTGATGAATTTTATACAGTTAAATAAGCAGAAAATATTTTGAAGTATGGAGTTCCAATGTGGGATCCCTAAAAGAGTTTGGTTCATTGCAGTGGAGAAAATATATTTTAATGAATTACCATTTTATAATAATCTGAAAAATCATTTATATCATCTGGGTTTAGATAAGCAAATGGGAGTTTATTTATTTGAACCTTCCGGTTAGAATGTAACTAAAAAGTCTCCCAACTTTAATTAAATTTTTTGATTGTATTTACTACGTGATCAATCTCTTTAAAAGTTAAAGAAACACTGGAAGGAATATTTAAGGTTTGTTTGTATAATCTTATTGCAATTTCAATCTTATAAGATTGACATTTTACGAATATTATTTGTAAATGATTCGGATACCAAACTGGTCTTGTTTGAATTTTATGACTGCTTAAATAGTTCATTAAATATTCATTATCTCTGTGAAACTCTTCATTAATCTGTAAAGCATACAACCAATAGTTATTATCTGCATAAGCAGGGGATTCAGCTAAATGTAATCCGGTAATTTTATCAATCTGTTTTTTGTAGTAATTGTAATTTTCTTTTTTTATCCGGATATATTCAGGCAATTGCTCTAATTGAGCAACACCCATTGCTGCCTGAATATTTGTAAGTCTGTAATTATAACCAATATCATTATGAATATATCTCACTTCATCATCCTTAGCCTGGGTTGTTAAATACTTTGCCTTTGCTGCGTATTCTTCATTATTAGTTAAATTATTTTCTGTTGAACTTTCTTGGAGTCACTGAATTTTGTCCTTTGAATTTCATTGATTACAAGTTTCTTAGAATAGTCGTTCTGTGATGAATATTTTTTCTTATTAAAGATATAACTTTCCCAAACTGTGTAAAATACACCGCTGTGAAGAAGTATCATAATTAAAGCAAATAATACACTAAACGATGGATTGGAAACCAGTCCATTGGAAATCTTATAAATAATACCTGCTATCAAAATTATTACCGTTATAATTTGTGGTATTACTAACTTTAAATTTTCTTTTAAGTGGGATTTTTCTTTAGGTGTTGAGATAAATGGGATCTTTATTCTAAAAAGTGCCATTAAAAATGCTATAGTATAAACCGGCCATGAACCTAATACCAAAATATATCCTTCTGCATTAAAACCTTTTTTCTTGTTCTTA
>JAUSIA010000150.1 GCA_030648225.1 Ignavibacteria bacterium
GAAGAAATGGAAGCTGACCATATTACACCTTGGCGCGATGGTGGTAAAACAATCGCTGAGAATTGTCAAATGCTATGTAAGGATGATAATAGGACTAAATCGGGCAAATAATAATTATAGCACTGGCGTTTTAACATAACACGCCGTTAGGTTTATTCAATTCACATATATATCTTAAATGTTATGGAAGAATATAAAGTAGTTTCAACATCGAGAAATTCAGCTGAATGTGATGAAATTGTTTTAAGAACAACATCAAAAAGCCGTCTTGCATTCAAACCAATAATTGTAAATAATGAACGCGTAAAAAATGCTAGTATTAAAGGTTATTTTGTTTATCAGAAAAAAAATGATAGTGGGGAATGGTTAGAATATAAGGATTTAAATTTATCTGATTTACAAAAAGGACATTGGATAAAACTTGAAATAAAATCTGAAGAACTTTTACATCTTGTCAAAGATTTAATTGGTCTATATAAAATACATAGGAAAGAAGGAGTTCCCTACGGTAAAACAACTTACTTAAAAGCAGAAGAAAGTCTAAATGAATTAAGTAAAATCAGCGAAGAAGATTTAAAAAATTTTTTCACTTTAAATAAGAAAGCTGGTATAAATGTTTTTTCTCAGCTATTAAATTTTGCAGTTAAAATGGAAAATGCTGAACAAGTTGTAGATAAGCTAGAGAAGTTAGAAATTAATAGTTTGCAAAGACTAAACAGTCTAATAGGTTTAAGCAATTTGAAAAAGAATTTGGAAACTTGGAAAGAGAATGAGTTTAACTCCGATGAAGAGTTTTGGCAATCAACATTTCTAAATAACTCCTTTCTGCTTTCTCAAATATTTTCATTCCCAATTGTAGTAATAAAAGGAAAAGCTTACGTTGGTGGAAAAACTTTTGAAAATATTGGCGGTAACTTTGTTGATTTCTTGTGCAAAAATAGTTTATCTCAAAATGCTGTCTTAATTGAAATAAAAACTCCAACCACAAAATTATTAGGTGATAAATATCGTTCAATATATAATGTATCAGAAGATTTATCGGGTTCACTATTACAAATCTCTAATTACAGATACTTGCTTAATAAAAATTTTATAAGCCTAAATTCAGATTATGAAAACGAATTAAGCTCATTTCATCCACAATGTGTAATAATAGCTGGAAATATTTCAAAAGAATTACAAACGGAAAAACAAAGGAAATCATTTGAACTTTTTAGACAAAGTCTGAAAGATGTCCAAATACTTTCTTATGACGAATTATTTAAGAAAGTAGAATCTTTAGTAAGTTTATTTGAAGAAGGCAATTAATAAAAAATATAAGTCATAAGCCTAACATCTTTAATAAGTAAAAAGTCAAGCATCAAATTCTCGTCTAAGGGAAGAATTGAAATTATATTCCACTCATCCTTATCTTTTTCTTAAACATTTTTTAGAAAGCTTTATTTTCAACAGATATAAATTATTAGTAATTTTTGCTATAATTTCTCCAAAAGTATGACATCAGCCCGTAACATTTTTATTTTATCCATTTTTTGTGTTCTTAATCTTTTTGCACAGGAAGAGATACAGATAGGAACAAGTCTTGGGCAACTAAGGCAAAGCCAGGGCGGGTATTATGATTATTCTGATCCTGAATCAGTAAATATAAAAGTATCGGTATGGGGTTTTGTAAAATATCCGGGTAAATACATTATACCAATTTACAGTAATGCTTTCGATCTTCTTTCATATTCCGGTGGACCGGATGAGGATGCAAATCTTGATGATATAAGGATTTTCAGGATTAATGAAGATTCCTCACAAACCTTTATAGATTTAAATTATGAAGATTTTCTCTGGAATAAGGAACTAACCTCGGAGAAAACAGCACCACGAATTCTTTCCAGTGATATATTGCTCGTTCCGGGAGAAGACAGGCTTTACTTCAGAGATTATTTTACTTTGACTTTATCCGTATTATCTGTCTTAATATCTTTAACCATTTTAATTATAAATATTAATAAATAGTTTCGATGCCTGAAGAAAAGAATGAAAATGTTATAGAAACTCACTCTCTTAAAGATTATGTTAATCTTATCAGGGGTAATCTTCTTCCCATAATTATAATAATTTCTGCAAGTCTTATTATCGCTATCATTTATGCAGTTAATGCACGGGATATTTATAAATCAACTGCAACATTAAAAGTTGTTAAGCCGCAGGGCAACATTCTTTACTCCCCGGTTATTCCCGAATTCCAGGATTTTGGCAACGACAGATTTTTAGCAAATGAAATTGAAGTGCTTAAAACTTTTAATACAAGAGAAAGAGTTGCTAAATCTTTAGTTGAAACTTTTAACAGCGTAAATGCCAAAGATAATTTTTACATCCTGCTTGATTTATCTTCTTCATTCCAGGAAACAAAAGCGGAACTTCTTCCTGTTGCCGGAATTGCCGACAGGTTATTATCTGCAGTTTCTATAGATCAAAAGAGAGGTTTGGATATTATAGAAATATCTGTTGAGTCTCCTTCTTCATATGAAGCTGCATTAATTTCTAATAGTTATGCTAATGAGTATCAAATTATAAACCTTGAAGTAAACAGGAACCAGCTTACTATTGTTAAAAAGTTTCTGCATGAACAAAAAAATGAAAAGCAGAATCAATTGAACGATGCTGAAGAAACTCTGAGAAAATTCCAGGAAAAAGGAGGAGTAATTGCCCTGGATGAACAGGCAAATAACCTGATAAGCCAGTTATCAAATTTTGAAGCTCAAAAAAATGCTGCACAGATTGAACTGATGGCTTCAAATAAAATTTTAAATCAATATAAAAGAAAGCTGGAAGAACAAAACCCAAGGTTAGCAGATTATTTA
>JAUSIA010000366.1 GCA_030648225.1 Ignavibacteria bacterium
CCGAAACAAGTACCGTCATTACACCGAAAGCAATGCCGTTGAGCACTCTCGTTTTTTCATCAAAGCGTAGTTTCAAATATCCCGGTACTGACTTTATTCTGCTGCTGTAGTAAAATGGCATCATATAAATACCGAGGAAAAGCATCGCAGGAATTGCACCGATCCAGTAAAAGTGTGCAACGTAAATTCCGTATTTAAATGTATTACCTGTCATTCCAAGCAGCTCAAGCGCCCCTAAATTCGCCGAGAGAAATGCGAGTCCTGCAACCCAAGAACTATTCTTTCTTCCTGCAAGAAAGAAATCTTCTTCGTTCTTAGTAAATTTTTTAAGGTAGAACCCGATACCGATAACAAACCCAAAATAGAATGCTATGATGAGCCAATCAAAAAAAGTAAGACCAATAGCGCTCATAAAATTGCCCTTATAATTTTTTATTACATTGATTTATTATTTAGAAAACCATTCATACCTTTAATTTTCACAAATACTTTTCAAAGTTTATAAAAGTTTATCCGGGATACCTTTCCATAAGCTTATTTCAAGGTTCCAGTTTTTAGTTTCTAAAGGACTAATACACTCGGCTTCATTCCTTTTGACTGCCTCCACCAGTGAATCAGGTCTTCCACTTGTTGGTTCTAATGCGACAGTCAGATGTTTATTAGGCGAGTCTTCTGGCCAGCCACCATAGCAGAGCCATAGACCGAGATATTTAAGTTCATCTGTATTAAAAGAGAAGAGAATCGTTTCATCACAATTAACACGGTGCAGTCCTGCATAACCTGATTTTAATCTCCCCGTAAAACATTTTATTGCCTGACCGAAGGTAACATCAGGCACTTTTGAGTAGTCAATCTTTTTTTCATTTTTATCAATAAAGGGCCAAGTAAGTATTTCTTTTAATTTACAAGTTTTATCATCCGGTGAAATATTGGGAATCAATTCTTTAGATTCTTTAGGCAGAATTATTTGATCTCCGGACGCAACTTTCAATAACGGATGAGCACTCCACAAGTAATCCACCTTTTCATTCGACAAGTTTTGCAGGGAATAATTAATTATCAGTCTGTTCCCGTCTAGTGAAACAACTTTAACAATAGAATATTGTGCAATGACACCGGATATTTTGAATACGATCTTCTTATCGTTAATCCAATAATCCCACGGTAGTGACCAGAGTTCACCGTGATCGGGAAACCCGCCTCCTCGTACATTAATATCTTTGATGGTGGAGGAAACCGTCGGAAAACAATCATCAAAACCATACGCATATTTATCAGAAAACTCTTCTCCGTACGAGGGCACAGAATATTTTTTATCATCCTCCTGCGGTTCTAGGAGGAATTGAGTTCCGGTTTCTTTATTCACCAGTTGAATCATTTTACTTCCTATTGAAGGAATAAATACTGCGGAGATGCAGTCATTTTCAATAATTACTGTATTTATCCCCTCAACAGAAGATATTCGTACAGGCATCAGGGTTTAATAGTTTTTATTTCCTGTTGAATGATTTCCCCTGTATCAGCATCTTTTAATAAAATTCCAGGTTGGGGATATATTTTGCCGTTCAATTCAATGTTGATCATTGGCCAATCTTTACATTTAGTGATCACTTCGATACTATCTTGGTAAGCAATGATGGTTTCCTCAACTTTGGCACCGGTTATTGTTGGATTCCAAGCAAATGCTTGTCTATCCTGAACCTTATTCATATTATCAGGATACATAACGTATTCTCTATCATCATAACCAATTGAACCGCCCTGATGATGTTTCATCCACTCATCAGGATAACCAACGTTAGCATACCATTTTTTACATTCATCCCATATCTGAGTTATAACTGTTCCCGCTTTTGTTGATGCTTCATAATAAGCATTAACAATTGCAGTTTTTTCGAGTTTTGTTTGAAGTTCTTCCGGCAAATTTCCAAAATGAACAAAACGTGTTACTGCAATCGGCATTCCCCATTTTTCAGCAACAACATTTACCATCGCATAATTTTTAACTTCAGCTCCACCAGGTAAAGCGTGGCGGTATTTAAATATTCTCTCATCTACACCAATTAATAAAACAGTCGGGAGAATTCCTCTTGATCTCAACTCAGCGGATGTCATGGCTTCTATTTCAAATTCATTCATTCCTTGCTTAATTCTTTTACACACTTCTACGACAGCTTCTGTAGTCAGCTCACCAAGCCATCGGTATCTTTTTATCTCAGTATCTGTTAAAGAATAACGCACTGGTTTAAATACATCTGCAACTAAAACAGTACCCGGGAAATCAATATCACTACCTATTCTTGTATTTCCGGTAATTTCCTTTATGATATTACCACGGACATCTTTAACAGGGTTTGATTCATACCAGTTGTACAATTTTAATTCATAACCTAAATTTTTCAAATCTTCATCCATTAATCTTCCGGCTTCACTTCCGTTACAAATTAAATATTTCTTCCCGTCTTTCATTACTAATAACGAAGCAGCACCCACATCTTTGTTAAGAACAATCTGTGTATTAACCAGACCTGCTGTTATCCAGTTAACATTCCTTACCTGCGTAAATAGCATCCCTTCAAGATTTTGTTCTGCTAAGAATTTCTTCAGCCTTAGCATTTTTTGTTTTATCTCTGACTTAGCTTCTTCCACGGAAATAACGAAGTGTGGTTCTTCTTTCCAGATCATTTTTTCTAGTTCATCACCAACCTCTTTTTTCTGTTCCCATCTCTGACATGAAACCAGCAGGAAAAATAAACTCATTATTATAAATAGTTTTAATGTTTTCACAGTATAATTCTCCTCAATAAATAATATTATGATTTATTACATCCACAGGAATGCCTTAAAGGAGTCGGCATAAGTTCAACACGTATATCATCTGAGAAACCAACAATTGCAATATCCTCCGGTATTCTTAAGCCCGCTTCCAGGATTGCTTTCATTGCACCGAATGCAGCCGGGTCGTTAACGGCAACTATAGCTCGCGGTCTTTCTCTTGCAGGAAGATTAATAAGCTGCATCATTGCATTATAACCACCTGATTCGTGAAATCCTGATTCCACTATATAATTCTCACGGAACGGGATATTATTTTTTTTGAGTGACTTTTTAAACCCATTCAAGCGATAACGGCTAATAGATACAGAGAGAGGTCCCCGAAGATGAGCTATTTTTTTATATCGATGATTAATTAAGTGTTGAGTTACCATCAGTGCGCTGTTCTCATCATCAATGCTAACACAGCTAGCTCCAATTTTAAAAACGCACCTGTCAAAGAAGACAACTTGCAATCCCAATTGCATTACTTGCTGAAAAATTTGAAAATCAGTATCTGACTCTGCAACGGATACGAGGATTCCATCAACGCGTTTTGATGCGAGAGTCTCGATTGCAGCTATTTCCCGTCTGGAATCCTCTGCAGAATGTGTAAGCATTATATTGTAACCTGCTTTATAAACAACTTCTTCTATTCCTCTTATTGCTTCAGGAAAAAACGAGTAAGTAATCTCGGGTACAACAACACCGATAGTGTGCGTTTTTCTTTTTACCAGACTTTTGGCAATATGATTCGGGAAATAACCCAGTATTCTTGCAGTACTAATAACTTTCTCGCGAGTAGTTTTATCTACACTAGGACTTCCATTTAAAGCACGGGAGACCGTCATGATAGAGATATGAAGTTCATTAGCTATATGTTTTAAGGTTACTCTTTTTGTCATTAATCAGTTATTTCTTAAAAATGTATTATTATAAAACATTAATTTATAACAAGACCTATTTTACTTTTTTTCGCATAATCATAATCACCAACAAAGATCCACCAATTGGTTAATGGTTTTGTATTATAAGAGATATTATTATTCCTTCCAGGTATGTTCTGCATCCAGTAGATAAACCAATCCAACGATTTGCTATTCCAGCGATCACAATTAATAAAGATTTTTTCTCCTGTTCCTTCGGGATTCCAATCTTCGATATCTGTCCAAATATAGTTTTTATTCTTCCAGTCATAATCTGATTCACCATTGGGGGGATAATGTGCCCACCCGCAATGGGACGAAATAATCTTATGTGATTTATCGCTCCCAACAAATTTCCCCCAAAATAGAAGTCTATCCCATTCATCTTCGGAGGTAGTATCTCTACCGTCTACATTATTCAATAAAGCTTCAATTTGATGCATGTGATCTTCTACTGCCTCGGATAATCCTCGTTGATAATTGTAATGATAGACGGTATAAGTTTTTTCGAAAATGGGTAAGTCTTCTTCATTCCGATCGCTGTTGCTCACGTCTCCAAAAGGTGAAGACATATTGGATTCCCATAAGTCAATTACACCGCCGTGATATCCCCAAATCCAAACTTCTTTTACATCTTCATCCTCTACCCAAAGTTTAATATCTATTCTTTCCAAAATTTTTTTATAATCGGTCATAGGCTGATTATGCCCTTTCTTTTCAAATACTGGAAGAGGTTTAAGATATTCAAACTCTTGTATTATTTTATATTTGAGCGAAGGTAAGGCAGTTGAATCTTTATAACCATGATAGGTAGATCCCTTTTCCAAAACCTGAACGATTTCCTGAGTAAGACTATCAGTTTTAACTCTTGTAAATTCCAACGATTCACTAAAATCCCCTGTAATACTTTTATCAATTTTATCTCCATCCACCGGAAAATATTTAATGACAATTACCGGAATTTTAAATGGTTCATCTATCTGAGCACATATTTTCGAGCTCAGTAATAAGAAAAAAAGAATAAGAAATATAATTAGGGATTTTTTCAAAACATTACCCTTCAATCTTTGAATTCGATAATTATATCTTGCTTATAAAACTTGCCTTTCTCTTTACCAGAGATTTTAAATTGAAGTCCGATGTCAAATTCAGAACCTTCCAATTTCTTAATATACTTGCCTCCGAAGACTCCGAGTTCGTATTGAGCACTTCCTAATCCTTCAACAGTTGTAGTCAGCTTATTCCCTTCAAGTTTCTGAGAAATTATTTTGAGACCTTTATTTTTCTGGCCGGGTCCAGTCTCTTCAAGTGTTTTTATATAAAGTTCTGGAATCTGATTTAAGCTGATCTTTAATGTTGTTTGACCTGGAGGAATATCTAATTCAAACTTATAAACTGATGCTTTGGAATCTTCAACTTTTTCATAATTAATCCCCAGAGCAACTTCCAAAGAGTCGTCTACTATTTTTGAATTATAACTAGCTTTAGTATCATTGACTATCACCCCTAATCCAAAGGAAGGTTGAAATAATAACTTTAAGGTATCTTCCCCAGTATTATTTATTATTAACTTTCTGCCGGAAACTTCATTTTGATAAGTGATGGCAATGTTATCTTTATTAATTAATAAATTTCCGATTTCGACTTTAGTCCAATCTGGAGGAATATGCGGTTCAAACATTATAGTATTATTTGGAGCATCCAGTTCAATTCCTAACAAACCTCTTAAAAATGGTTCCATAAATCCTGTGGCTGAAAATCCCTGATCATGGTAAGCCTCAGCAAGTTTGGAATTAATTCTTCCTGAAAATACTTCTGGCATAACTCCTAGTCCATAATCAAACATATGCTGCACAGTGGCAAGCAATGTATTATATCCTGCAAGATTAAAATTATGTTTGAATTGAGCAGTTGCAAACAACGATGAGATAAACGGCCACACAGCACCATAATTATAGTTAACGGGATCAAATAACTCTGAGTTGATAGATAGTGAGCGAACTCCCCAGTCGGTACAAAGCTCATTATCATTATATGATTCCAAACACTTTAGAGTATGGTCTTTATCCAGTAAATCCCATTTCATAGCTATTGTAGACCAGGGAGTTTTTTCTTCAACCTGCTGCCCTTCTTCTGATGCTGCATGAGAATAAAGTCCGAGTTTATCCATCCAGAATTTTTTTTCAAGTGCGATTAGGGCTTTTTTTAATTGATCCTTGGATTGTGAATTTAATTCATTGTCACCCATTGCTTCGGACATATTAACTACTTCTTTTATCGCCTGAGTCCAGATAGCGGAGGTATACATATCAGCATACATGTGAACATATTTACCAAACTCCAGTGCGCCGAGTCCTGCACCCTTAAGATCCATTAAACCATCATTATCACTGTCTTTTCTTAAGCACCAATAATAAGCCTGCTTAATTGAATTCCAACTTTCCTTTATGAATTGCAAGTCTCCACTGTGGCGATAGTAGTTCCCAATTGAAACAATATACCACGGTGTAGTATCAGCATGGTTGTATCCATAGTGATAATCATTCCACCAATCTACTAATCCTTCACTTTGTGAAAGCTCGTGAGCTATTTTGCCCACATCGTTATTAATTTCATCGGGTGATTTTTTCCTGATGGGAAAATCATCCTGCCGCTGCCATTTTTGAGTGAATTTAAGGGCATCTTTAACTGTGGGGAAATCCTGGAATGAAATAATCGGTAAACTGTTAATGAATGTATCCCCGCCAAAGAACCATGAAAAACCAGGTCTTCCTCCTCCACCGGATAAACCATAACCTGCAACCATTCCATTACCCAGGCTCTGATTATAAACCATTAAATTGTGGAGGATAATTTTCCCCCAACTGAACGCAAGGTTAAGTTTTTCTACAGGTGTAATGACACTAAGAGTTGATGAAAGAAAATCTGAATAGTATTTGTAATTACTTTTATACAATTCTTCTACATTCTGTAGAAGATAGTTGTAATATGTTTTCAACGAATCATACTTCGCACCTAAAACTCCCGCAATTACAATTGGAATAAAATAATCCTCACTCTCACCTGGTTTAATCTCTATTTTGAACTGAAGCGGATTATCGGCAAACATATGCGCTGGTGGTGCAGTCATCATTTTACCAGCGGGTGAGCCACAAAGAAAAATTGCTCTGCGCTGTCCTTCTGAGATGACGTATGCCTTGACATTATCATCCCAATAGCTGTATTGCCCGCCAATCCCCGCTGGCCATTGAGGCTGCATTACTGGTAAAAAACTCGGTATTATAGTTAATGGTTCAGTTGTGAAAACGTCAAGAAGAATTATTGCTCCTCTCTCCCCTACGGGAACCATAATTATTGCTTTAACAGTAAAGGATTCATAAACAAAAGTTAATGTGGTCGCTTCTGGTGTAACATCTATTCTACGGACAATATCCTTTGCCTTTATTGAAGTTGTTGAACTTCCTAGGAAAAAGAGGAGCTCGAAGTTGCGCAATGGTTTCCATGGCCAAATCCACATTTCAAAAGACCCATCCTCAAAACCCATAAGAGCTGTTTTCCTGCCAATCTTATCAAAGTACTGAGTTGGTTGTGCAACTCTGCTTAACCGGATATTGTTTTCTTTAAGTTCAAACTTTTTAATAGATCCAACAGATTGAGGATAAATATTTGATAATAAAAGTAAAATTAAACCAAAAACTAACAATGGCTTTTTCATAATTTTTTCAATTTAATTATTAATTAGATTTTTCATACTTATCTATTAGTACTCTTGCCATTATCGAATCCCAGATATAATTACTTGGGCAATTCAGTATATCATTATCTGGACTGAAAGATTCCCAAAAATTATGATTCTTCGAAAGCTGAGTTGTAACCGCAAGCATCATTTTATCGGCAAGTTCTGAAGCAATTTCATCATAGCCATAATTTTTTAATCCATTCAAAACCATGTAATCCCACAGCAACCAGACAGGACCATTCCATTTGCAGCAATAATCAACATAAGGACTATACCATTCTTCATCGGCGGCAAGTGTGGGAACTCCATACTTCCTCCAGAATTTTTTCGGATCAGTGAGTTTTTGAATTAGTTTTTCAGCTCTGTCTTTAGGGGCAGCTCCAGCCCAAAGAGCAAGGAAACCAATTATCTCCTGTTTACGTAAATCTCTTGTTAAAAATTTAAATGAGTGATCTTCTTTATTTATCGAATAATAAAATTCAGTTTCAGGATCCCACATTCTTTCATTAACCAGTTTAACTATTTTTGCTGCTTTATCTTTCCATTGCTTAGATTCATCATTCAATCCTAATTCCTCAGCCATAGATTCAAGCGAGCGCATTTCTTTAATCACCATTAGGGTAAGATCAACGCATTCCAGTTCATCGGAAATGTCTTCCTTATCTATATCAAGATACCTTTCAGCAGAAACCTGGAAAACTGCATTGTACCAGTCGCGCACATTTTCAATTATCCCATATGGACCCCATTCAAAAGTTCCGTCTTGATCAAGATCCCGGTTTTCTTCAAGCCAATTCACATACTTTGTTCCCGATTCATACGCATCCTGAAGAAATTTTTTATTCTTACTAACCTTATAAACCTCCCAATTTATCCAGCTAAAGAAAGGAGCAGAAGTTGTTGACATATCTTTACCAAGTAAAGTGCTGAAATGAGGATAATCCTGTAACCCCCTCGGTCCGTGACGATACGCAATCAGTCCATCCTCCCGCTGCTGTTCAATGTAGACATATTGTGATCCCTCTGCTGATTGAGGGTCGAGATAAACATACGCAAGCATACTTAATGATTCATGTAGTACCTGGTGTCCGTGTCCCCATCCCCAAAGCGGTTGCCGGGAAAACACATAAAAATTATGGGATGTTTTTCCTGCGGGAGGAAGCATACAGCCACGTACGAGATTAAAGGCTCCGAGGTATACGAGTTTTTCGTCCGGGTCAGGAAAATCTATTCTTGGTATTTTTGAAAATAACTTAACATTTGCATCAACATAATTCTGAAGAGGTTGAGTTTTTAATTTATTGATTTCGTTTATAAGACTATCAAGACTTTCATTCTGATCCTGCCAACCGCGGAAGTAACGCACGTTTTTTTCCTCACCCGGTTTTAGCGAAAATTTGCCCTGAAGTGAAACGAAATTTACAAACCCTTCTTTCTTAAGATTTAAAGAATCATTTCTGTTTTCAGAATAAAAATCAGTTTTTATTGTTATATAAAAATCATCAAGATTGCCGGGATAACCTCCGTAAGAATAGGGTTTGAGACTCATGGTGAAGAAGTCTCGTGTTTCTGTTGGATAAGGCGCATTTGCATATAAGCTGCTGATCAGTCGGTACTTACTTTCGCGATGATTAAGAACATATCCTCCACTTTCTTCATCAAAACTTTTTATAAGCAAAGAGTCGTTTCCCAGTTCAAGTACAGGATAAATTTCAATATCGTGATCTATCTCATCAATATTTTTTATCTGCAGATTTACCATTGTAATAGTTGAACCATAAACAAAGAATGTTTCCTGAACATCTATTCCGTTAAACGGCTGATATTCAAGAATAGCCATATCAGGGAATGAAGCTTTCACCACAGGTTTTTGATGATATTCTTCAATGTCTCTGATTACAACCTGATTCACTTTCCAAACGACATAAAACCGGCCTGCCTGATCACCGGCATAATTTATAGGTAGACAACCTGTGTAATAATCCATCTTATATCCTTTATCACCATAAAGACGAGACCTTTCCATTGCTGCCGTATAAGTTGTGTATAGAGGATCATCTGCAGCAGCGTTGATTTGTAAATATTCATCTGAGACTGTTAATCGCTGGGCAAAAATTATATTGCAAATTAGTGTTGATACTATTATCAGAAAGATAAATCTGTATATATTAAACATTTTTCAATTCCTCATTTGTAGTTCATTCAGGTCAATTAAAAATCGTGCAAGTATTCCTGCCCATATATATGTTTTATTCCATCCCGCCTGATAATCATCTGCACTGTAAAATTCCCAGAACCAATGATTGGTTTTTAATTGATAGTTCATATTATCAAGTACTTTGTCAACAAGCTGTTTAGCTTCTTCTGTATAACCGTAATCAAGTAAACCCCTGAAAATAAGATACTGCCACTGAACCCAAATTGGTCCATTCCAATAACCAATAGGATTGTAATAACTGTCGTCGGCTGATAAAGTTGGTATTCCATAATTTCTCCAGAACTCATCCGGGTTTTTCAGATGTTTCATAAGCTCCTCGGCTTGCTCTTCATCTACAACTCCAGCCCACAAAGCAAGGAAGGCAATTATTTCTTTCCTCTTCAGATCACTCGGTTTATTAAAAGTAAAGGAATTGTTCTTCATATCGATATGATAATAGAATCCTGTTTCAGGATCCCACATAAATTTATTTATTAAATCTGTCCTCTTCTTTGCATCATTCAGCCATTTATCGGCTTCATCATTTAATCCTAATTCTTTTGTAATTGATGCAAGCGCCTTAGCTTCACTTACCAGCATTATATTGCAATCTACAGCAT
>JAUSIA010000162.1 GCA_030648225.1 Ignavibacteria bacterium
TCATAAAGCATCTTTTCAAAGTGAGGAACATGCCAGAGGTTGTCGGTAGCGTAGCGGTGAAACCCTCCGCCAATGTGGTCATACATTCCTCCCTTTGCCATTTTGCTTAAGGTTTGTAATGACATCTCCAATGCCTTTTTATCCCCGGTTCTTTCATAATATCTGAGCAGGAAATTAAAAGCGACCGGGCGTGGAAATTTTGGAGCTTTATTAAAACCACCGTTTTGAGTATCATAACCACCTTCAAAAGATTGATAACCTTTTGTGAGAGATTCTAAACCTGCATAAGTAGGAGTAGTGATGTCCGCTGAGAAACTCCTGATATGATTTGTAAGGTTTGTACTGCTTTGAATAACTTCCTGTCTTCTGTTTTGCCATGCATCGTAAATTGCCTCAAGAATTTCAGGAAACCCCTGTCTTCCATATTTTGCTTCGGGAGGAATATAAGTTGCGCCGTAAAATGGTTCCAGATCAGGTGTAAGAAACATAGACATAGGCCAGCCTCCTCCGCCAGTCATTGTTTGAAGTGCACTCATATAAACCCTATCAACATCAGGTCTTTCTTCCCGGTCAACTTTAATTGAAACTACATATTTGTTCATCAATTTAGCAATGCTGTCTTTCTCAAAAACTTCTCTTTCCATTACGTGGCACCAGTAGCATGTTGAATAACCAACGGAAAGGAAGATAGGTTTATCTTCTTTACGTGCTTTTTCAAATGCCTCTTCGCCCCATGGATACCAATCAACCGGGTTAAATGCATGCTGAAGTAAGTATGGACTTTTTTCATTTATTAACTTGTTGGATTTTTTTCCTTTTGCAAGCTGTTCTGATATGTAATTGGAGATTGTATTCTCTTTTGATGAGTCTTTTGAGTTTAGTTTACCGGTGAATGTGGAAATCCATCCCGACTCTGTCGGGGAAAAATAATTATTCTCATTAATAACTTTAGAGTCAATACTTGTATTCGTAATAAAGAGGACTAAAACGGCAATAATAAATAACATAATAATTCCTGTTAAAATTTTATATTTATTTTTTATTTTAAATTCTTTCAAAATGATTTTATTCCCTAATAGTTCATATCTTCATCATTTTATAAAACTCATCTGCATTAACGAATCCCGTAATTCTTTTAACTTCGTTTCCTTCTGAATCGAGTATTAAAACTGTAGGAACACCAACTATATTATATTTATTTCTTAGCGCTTCAACTTCATCGGAAAGGGATTTTGTCATATCAGCTTTGAATGTGTAAAACTTTTTAGATTCTTCAATCACCCTGGAATCTGAAAATGTAAATGCATCGAGTTCTTTACAGGGAATGCACCAGTCAGCATAAAAATCGATTATAACACCGGAAGCATCAATCTGTTCTGGAATAACCCCATCAGAATAAGGTTTCCAATCAACAGAATTTTTCTCTTCCGGAAAGAATGCATAAACTGCAATTGCAAGAATCAAAACAGAAAAAGCAATCTTAAATATTTTGAATCCTTTAACATTGTTTGCCAGCTTTTCAACAAATAAAAGCCATAAAGCAACGAAAACCATATAGGCAGGAAGAACATACCCGCTTATTGAACCCGGTAAAAAAGGAAATAAAAAGTAGACTGCCATTCCAATCAAAATAAAACCAAAGATATGTTTAACGGCATCCATCCACTCGCCTGCTCTTGGCAGATTTTTTATCTTACCGGAAAAAACAGCGAGAAAGAGATATGGGAAACCTAATCCCATTGCTAGAACAAAGAATAAAAGAAATCCAAAATATGGATCTCCTTTAGCAGCAACATAAGTTACAAGCCCGATTACAAAAGGACCTATGCATGGTGCTGCAACAATTCCCATTGTTAATCCCATAAAGAAAGCTCCGAAATATCCCTGCTTAGCACCGCCGGCTTTTTGAACCCAGCTATCAGGAAGTTTAAACTCATAAACTCCGAACATGCTTAAAGAAAGAACAAGAAATATTGTTGCTATACCGAGAATAACAACCGGATTTTGCAGGAGGACTCCAAAAATGGAACCTGTTAATGCCGTAACAACGCCAATAACAGAATAGGTAAATGCCATTCCAATAAGAAAAAGAAACCCCATCATAAAAAGTTTGCCGGAACTTCCTTCACTCTGTCCCCCGAAATAACCAATGGTAATAGGGATTAAAGGATAAACGCAGGGAGTTAGATTTAGTGCAAGTCCGCCCAGGAAGACAAGAATCAAACCTAAGAATAAACCGCTTCCTTCAAGAGTTGATGAAATTATATCATCATCTTCGCTTGCTCTGGTTAAAGAAGAATATGAAAGATCAATATTTTTGAAGACATCCTGATTTATTTCATTAACAGCTGATTGTTTATCCGCAACAATAACTCTTAAGGTATCTTTAACCGAAGTTGGTGCAAGACAGGCTTTATCATTACAAGCCTGGTAATCAAGATGAATAATTAATGGGTATTCACCCGGTTCAATACTCTGTGAAACTTCAATCAAAGAACTTATATAAATTTCTCCTTCATAAACTGATAAAGGATTTTCTGAAAAATCAAAAGTAAAATCGTGTGGTTTAGGATAAGAAATTTTAGAGATTTTAAAATGATTAGACTGGATAGTCAATTCAGTTTGAATTAAATAATCTTCATAAGGCTTATTTGAATTAATATGCCAGGAATCTTCTACATTTACTTTTACTGCAAGCTTAACCTCACTTGCCGGATATAACTTATCAAAAGATAAATAGCTTTCTATTTTTACACGATCCTGCTGAAGACCAAACTGTGCAAAAGTGTTAAATACCGTTAATAATAAAAAAACTATTAATATTCTTTGCATTTTATATTTATTTTTTATTCAATTTTTTTCAAAATGATTTTATATTCTTTCTAATAATTTCTCTGCCATCCCTACACAATCTGCATCAGCTACCAGAGCATACAGCAAATCATTCTGCTTCCATATAGTTAACTCGTATCCTCTGCTTTCGCCACACCAAACAGTTTTGTCTTGTAACTTCACGGTTTTCATTTTAGAAAGATTTATTTGTTTATCTTTAAAAATGAATAACGACACCCACTGATCTGGCTTCTGATAAAATGCCAGAGCAACACGGCTTTCAAATAAATAGCATAACCTTCCGCCAACAAGCTGCAATTCATCAATAGATGAGAAGCGGGCGTTAAAATCCAATCTGCGGCTAAACCAATTATTTAATTCCTGCGGATTATTAGTTGCATATTCAGCCGGTTGTTCACTCAGCCGGTAGCGAATGTAGTCGTTAATCAACTCTTCAGTTAATTGATAGCCTGACTTTTCTGATTCAGTAACTATGTATTGATCAGTATCACTTGTCTCTTCGGGAAAAGGATCTAATAAGAATATAGAAACAACAAATGCTATTATTACTGCAGCAGCCCACCAGAATCGGGAAGGATATTTACTTTTGTTCTTAAAAGAAAAGAATTTCTTCTCTTTCTTTTTAGAGATTGATTTTAAAACTTCTTCCCGAACTGAAGCAGAAACTTTTGCTTTTGGCAGATTATCTTTTATGAACTTTCGTAATTCATCTTGTTGTGCAAAAAAGGATTGGCATTCTTTACACTCTTTAAGATGCAATTTGGCTTCTTCCAATTCCGGCGTGAGAAGTTCTACTTCACCCCGACTAGTCGGAGGTAAAATTAATTTTCGGGTTTTATAACATTTATCTTTCATAATTTATTTGTAACCTAATTTACGTGCATACTCTTGTAGTTTTTCTTTAAGCAATCTATGACCACGATATAGCCTTGAGGCGACAGTTCCCATTGGTATATCAAGAATTTCTGAAATATCGCGGTAAGAAAGCTCTTCAATATCTGCAAGAAGAATAATTTCTCTGAATTCAGCCGGTAGAAAATCAAAAGCCTTTTTAACTTCATCGCCGATTAGGTTTTCAAACCTGTTTTTATCAAAAGTTTCATATGTGTCGGTCAAAAGGTCTTCGTTAAGTGCAATATCAATTAATTCCGGTTCTTTTTTTCTTCTGTAATTATTTATGAATTTCCTATGCATTATCTGAAATAACCACTGTTTAAATCTTTGCACATTCTTTAATTGATGAAATTTCTCAAAAGCCGTTAAGCAGCAATCCTGTAATAAGTCTTTAGCTTGCTCTTCATTACGAGTTAAACGCAATGCAAAATTGTACAAACCATCAAGATGCCTTGAGAGCAACTGTTCAAAACTTTCAGTTCCTTCAGCTAAATCCGGATTTTTT
>JAUSIA010000367.1 GCA_030648225.1 Ignavibacteria bacterium
GAAAGTCTTGCTAAACAGCTTTCCCTTTTTCGTAACCAAAATTTTTTCATAATTATTTGAGGGCTGATATGTTTAAAAAACAATTAACAATTTTTGCAATTATAACTGCATTTATTTTTCTTGGAAGCAGAATTTCGGAAGCGCAGTATTTAACACCGCGTCCGAGCCCGCTGCAGGAAGTAACCCAGAAAGTCGGTGTTTCTGATGTTACGATTGTCTACTCTCGTCCGGGAGTTAAAGACCGGGTAATCTGGGGAGAACTTGTTCCCTACAATAAAATGTGGCGTCCCGGCGCTAATGAAAACACCACTTTTGAAATTTCCGATAATGCAATGATTGAGGGAAAAGAAATTCCCGCCGGGAAATATAGTTTTTTTACTATTCCCGCCGAAAATGAATGGACGGTTATCATAAATAAAAAAAGTGACCATTTCGGTACTTCCGGTTATGATGAAGCGAATGATGTTATGAGATTTACGGTTAAACACGCCGAAGATGATTTCGTTGAAAGAATGAGATTTGATTTTGAAGACTTAACCGATAACTCGTCAACCATTGTTTTAAGATGGGAAAAACTAAGAATTCCTTTTGGAATAGAATTTAATACTCAAGAAATCGTGTTGTCGAATATTGAAAGTTTGTCTGCAAAACAACCTGATAACTGGAACATACCCCTTTCAGGTGCAACTTATATTCTTTCAAATGATCTTGATTATCAGAAAGGTCTTACCTGGGCAGAAGCTTCAACAAATATTGAAGAAAATTACTGGAACACACGAATTAAAGCTCAGCTTCTTAAAAAGCTTGGCAAAGATGAAGAAGCAAATGCAGAGCTTGCAAAAGCCGTAGTACTGGTTGCGAAAATGGAAAACCAGCCGTTTGATTATGAAAGAATAAAATCATTGCAAGACGAGTGGAATAAATAATTTTTTAAATATCCGTGAGCCTGTTAAAAAAACAGGTTCACGGCTTTGTTATTGCTCAGGTAAAAATATTTCTCATAATAAAGAGGATCTCCCGATGAATAAGGGAAAGTCTTGCTAAACAGCTTTCCCTTTTTCATTTCAGTGTTTATATCAGAATCAAAATAAAAATAAATAAGGAGTATATATGAAAAAACTGCACATTCTTATTATTATGGCAATTAATATTTGTTTCACCAAAACAGGAGTCAGAATGAAATCTTCAACAGTAATGAATACATTATATGGTTTATTGATATTTAGTTTATGTTCTTTTTCATTAGCACAACAAATTAATTTATCAAGTGATAATAGTGCAAATTATTCAAGAGGTGCTGTTTTACAAAATTCAGTAACTATGGACCAGGTAATTATACAGCTCGATGATGGAGTAAATTTTGAGGCAATTGGTCTTACAAATGGAGGAACATTTGAGGTTTCTGCTCAATTTACTTCAACACAAACAGGACAGTATGCCGGTTGGAATTTAATAGAGGTACAAGTTTATGTAAATGATGTACCAATTCAGGCAACACTTAAAATTTATGATACCGGTACAGCAAGCACTCCAGGTCCGCTGCTTTATTCAGCCCCCTTCACTCCAGTGGCAACAAGCTGGCAAAAGATAACACTTAGTAATCCAGTTACAATATCAGGGAATGATATATGGGTGGGATATGAAGTAAATCATTCAAGCGGAACTTATCCCGCAGGCGTTGATGACGGACCTGCAGTTCCGGGTGGTGATTGGGTATACAACGGTAGCTGGGTTAAACTACATGAAATTGCACCAAATTTAAATTATAACTGGAATATAGCAGCAGTATTAGAATCACCTGTTCCGGTTGAGCTCACCTCTTTTAATGCAAATACTAAAGCACAGAATGTGATTCTTAACTGGGAAACTGCAACGGAGACTAATAACCAGGGATTCCAAATAGAAAGGCAAGTAGGCAGTAAGCAGTATGCAGTAGGCAATCACTGGGAAAATATTGGATATGTTGCGGGTTTTGGTACAACTACTGAAACTAAAGCTTATTCATTTACAGATAATGAAATTTCATCAGGCAGTTATATTTATCGTTTGAAGCAGATAGATTTTGATGGAACGTTTGAATACTCTGATGAAATAGAAGTTGAAGTTGACTTTACTCCAACAGAATATGCTTTATATCAGAATTATCCTAATCCATTCAACCCGACAACCTCGATTAAGTATTCGGTACCGGTAGATGGATTTGTAATGCTTAGAGTTTACAATGCAATAGGAGAAGAAATAGCTGAGTTGGTAAATGGAGAAGTTATGGCAGGGACTTATGAAATTAATTTTGATGCTTCAGCGTTAAGCAGCGGAATTTACTTTTATAAACTTGAAGCAGGAGATCCTTCGACAAGCTCAGGACAAGGCTTTACAGAAACAAAGAAAATGTTGATGATTAAGTGATCGGCAGCAGATCGCTTAATCAGAAATCCCTTTTTCATAACAGTGTTTATATCAGAATAAAAATAAATAAAGGATTATATATGAAAAAACTGCACATTCTTATTGTTGTAATTTTTGC
>JAUSIA010000175.1 GCA_030648225.1 Ignavibacteria bacterium
AAGGATTGATTCCCAAATATATAGTTGCCTCCTAATAGGCTATTGCTGAAACTGAGTTCTCTCCAGGCAAAATGCCAAATAGGATTGCCAAATACAACTTTATAATAGTCATAATAGAGGAATATCCTATCACCAGTTACACGGATACCCGTGGGATATGAAAACAAAACATCACTCAATGCAAACCCAGTGTAAAGAGTTCCCCAGCTATTATTCCCAACATTATATCGTCTCCATTTACCCTCATCAACATTCTGTTTCTTATATAAAAAATAAACGTAATCGTTCTGTCCATCATAACGAGCTGTTATCCTTGGACTGGTCCCATTTTCAGTTGATGAAACTGTAAAATCTGCGGTCCAATTTCCACCAGTAAGTGAATTACTACTGTATTTAACTTGATTTCCTACTTGATATGTTACGTGAAGTTTACCATTAGACATAACTGATTCAATTGAACTTGCATTACTATTTGGAGGATTCTGAGACAAGTAAGACCAGGTACTACCTCCATTGGTGCTATATTTAGTTCTTATAGATGTTTCATTACTCTTCCTGTAAACCACATAAATTCTTGTTGCATCTCCCGATATGCTTGGAGAAACAACAGATGAGCTCTCTAATGTAACAGGTGAACCTGCAACTCCATTCACGTTCATTTTATAATATTTCAATGCATTACTTTCCTGAACAATTATATGATTGTCGTCTTTATTAGTAAAGATGTCTACAGAAAGAGCTGAACTCACATTTATATTTGTTTCTTTAACATTAGTCCAATTGGGTGTTTGAGCTAAAATTACTGCTGAAAAGCAAGATAGAATAAAAATTAATAAATATTTCATTTTTCTTTCTCCAAATTATTTTAATAAAATTGTTTTAGTTGTCTTAATGACATTACCTGTCTGGAGACTAATAAAGTAGATACCGCTTGGAAGCAGTCTGCCATATTCATCTCGTACTTCCCATTGAATATTATATTCCCCGGGAGAAAGTTCCTTTTCTAACAGTGTTCTTATTTCTTTCCCTAATGAATTGTAAACTTTAAGCTTTACAAAGCTTTCTTTTGAAATGGCAAAATTAATTGACGATGCAGAATTGAAAGGGACAGGAAAACTTTTTACATAATTATCAGAATTATTTGGTTTTGTATTTAATGATCCAACACCAACGGTACCATTTTGTTTAAGAATGTAACTAAAGTTGTAACTTTGGCCATTTTCATATTTATAAAATGGCAGTAGAATGTCAGTCTTATTATCTCCATCCAGGTCAGCAGGTGTTAATGGTTCAAACTCAGCTGTTGGTTCTGTTGCCTCACCTATCTTAGCATAATAAATATCATATTGATGATTGTTCGGCGATCCTGTAAACTTTAATATCAGAATAACATTAGCTAAAGATATAATTAGCTCTTCTTGTCCATCATCATCAATATCTTTTGACTGGAGATAGTTTGTAGAAAGAGAATTGATATATCTTAGCTCAATTACAGCAAGAGTCTCATAATTATAATCTCCAACTGCTTCATAGCATTGAAATCTGGTTATACCCTCAGGAAAATCCTGACCGCCAATCCAGAACTCAGGTCTGCCATTTCCATCAATATCTTTTGTTGAAGCTTTCATATAAGCATTATACATTGGGAATATTCCATTCCAAGAAATTTCATAAAAGTTTTCTGATCTATTTTCAATTACATATACATTGCCTTCACCGGTTCCAACAACCAGTTCCATTTTTTTATCTTCGTCAAAATCACTTATAGCAAATCCTGAAGGAGTTTCACCATCTGTAGTTTGTTCAAATACAGAAGAAAAATTGTTGATATTTTTCCTGAACTCTCCGATTATTATTTTTGAAGGAGTACTCGCATCAACAAAAGCACAATCGGTTATTCCGTTTTGGTCGAAATCACCGAATGTCATATCATTTATCTGGTTCGGTTCATAATAAAAGATAAAATCAAAAGTTGTTGGTAATACACCTATAGAATCGCTTTTATAAACAACACCACTATTATAATCACGATGATGAATATATATTTCTTTTTCTCCGTTTCCGTGTATTTCTCCCATCGCTTTTACAAATATGGTTGCAGAATCAGGATAAGCATATACTGAATTAAAAATATCATTTATACCCCTTTCATATATTTCAACAGGCCCTGATGGAGGAAAGTCAGCATGATGGAATCCGTAAATCTCCGGTTTGCCATTTCTATTAAGATCATCCACAAAAGGGGGTACAAAAGTATAACCATTTTTAATTTCAACTCTCTGCCAAAAAGTAAACTTGCTGCTATATTTTGTAGTATCTATTTCCCAAATATTTATAATTGTTGTATCAACCGGAGTATTATACACATTCAGGTTTTTATTTTTGTTAAAATTAAATACCCTCGCATTTCCATCAGGATAAATGAATTTATACACATCAGATGAGATTAAACTAACCTTACCACCATTTTCAATAAACTTTTGGATTTCATAATCTTTATTAAAAAGATTATTCTGTGCTGTGATGCTGCTACTTAAAACTAAAACCAAAATAAACACTGACTTCATTAGTTTCCTTTTTATGTTATGGAAAGAAATAGGTTCATACAGCTTAGCTATGTAAAACCTGTAAAGTATTGCTGCCATATAACAACGGGTTTAGATTTAAATATAAGTGTATTCGTACAAACGATGTGCCTTAAAGATGAGATAAAAACCAAACCATTGAGCAGAATAGTGACCCCGATAATAGAACCCAAAGAATAAATTACCAAGAAAATTATCCCGCCCTCAACTGTACTCAATTTTGTGATTCCTGAAAACTTTATAATTTACTAAAGTCGTTTATAACGTAGCAAAAGAGAAGTTAAAATGAAAGAGGTAAAATTTTATTTATGATTTCTTAGTATCGAGATGTTAATTATTAAGCTTCAGCAATCAACTATCTTCTAAGCTTAATCGCTCTATAAATAAATTCCGGTATCCCCATCAAATATCTTTTCCACAATCTTTTTGGTTCTGTAATTAATCTAAAGAGCCATTCAATTCCCAACTTTCGAAAAACAACCGGAGCTCTTTTAACTCTACCAAAATAAAATTCAAGGAAATTACCGACGCAGACAATTATTTTATCATCAGAGGTTTTACTTAACTCATAAGCAAAGAATTCCTGTTTGGGAACACCCATTCCTATAAAATAAACCCGGCTTTTAAACTGATTGATCATAGAAATTATATTGGTAACCTGTTCTTCATCAAAATAACCAGGATAATATCCGGCTAAATTTATTCTTCTTTTATAACATTCTTCTTTAATAAAGCTTTCAGAAAAATTACCTCCAACAAAACCAATAGGTATTCCCTTTTTTATTATTTCACAAACAATATTTGTATTCAGAGATGTTGCATCAATCCTGGAGATTTTTTCCTTTTTCATGAATTTAAGAAATAGAAAAACACCAAGGTCAGCCTGGTAAACTGTAAATTTTGTATCAAGTAATCTTTTATAGTTTTCATTTCTGAAATAGATGTTAAAACTGTTTTGATTCAGATAAGTTAAAAGTAGATTTTTTCTTGCTTCAACAGAACCGAAAATTTCATTAAAGATCTTTTCAGGAGTTAATAAAAGATTATTAATAATCATCAAGCGTTCAGAAGTGAGTTATAAATTTCTTCAAGCCTGCTGAAGTAATTATTATATCCGCATTTCTCTTTTACTTTTTTATAAAGATTATTTCCAAACTCTTCAGCAGTTTCTTTATTGTTTAGAAGAAAAAGAATTTTCTCAGCAAGTTCATTTTCATTTTCAGGATCAACAAGTAAACCATCAACTCCATCTTCAATGAATTCAGCTATACCTCCTGTATTGCCACCGATAAAAGGTTTTTTATTTGAACCTGCTTCAATCATAACAAAAGAGAAAGTTTCGACCCTTGATGGAAGAACTACTATTTGGGCAATCTGGTACAGCTTTTTGTTATCTTTTAAAGGGGGAATTATAATAATCGGAACAGTTAATCTAGTCCGCAATTCAAAAAAGCTTTTATCTTCAGCTTTCCCACACATAATAAGAATTGCATTTCCATCTTTACGATGTACAATCTTATATGCCTCAATTAATTTATCAAATCCTTTTATATAATTTATTCTACCCATAAATAATAAAACTTTCTGATCGGGCTTTATGCCCATTTCTCTTTTTAGCTTTTCTTTTTCCTGAGGTTTTAGAACAGGAAATTCTTCAACAGGGTTATAGAGTGTTATTATCTTTTTTTTATTTACATTAAAATTCTTTACTAAGTAAGAAGTAACTGAATTGCTTACAGAAATTATTTTATCCGATTTAAAACTTATTTTCTTAAATCCGGTAACAAAACTATGGGCAGATGTTAATGTCTTAAGATTCAGTTCTTTTGCAATTCTATTAGAAACAAATTCGGGGAATCTATGATGAGTGTGAATAAGATTTATTCCATTTTTAATTATATAATCCTTCAGAGTTTTATAAAATCCTCTTTGATAGAAAATATTTTTGATTCCACTTGAAAAAGCTAATTTCTGAAATTTTAATGTTGGAATTTCATTTAATCTCTCTAGTGAATCCCCTCCATTAGTTATAAAATGTGTTTCGTATCCTTCTCTATTGCCAAAATATTCCAGGTAAAGAAAAACAAGCTTACTTCTTCCGCAGCTATAATTGAAATCAGGTGAGATATACAGAATCTTTTTTATCATTTGAAAAGATCTAAATAAATATTTTCAATTTGTTTAATAAAAGCTTCTGTATTGTATTTTTGTTCAATTGCTTTATTGCCATTTTCCCCTAA
>JAUSIA010000177.1 GCA_030648225.1 Ignavibacteria bacterium
TGGAAGAATTTTATTTTCAGTCATCATTATGAAGTGCACAATAATTTCTTCGATTCAACTATGGGAATGTTTCCGAGAAGAACTGGTGAAGTATTTTGGGCGAATTATATGGAAGCAAAATGGACTTCTAAGAATACAGCTCCCCATGCAAGTAGTTTGGATGAGTTGTGGGATTGGTACAGTAAGTTTTTGAAATATGAAAATTAAACGATGAAAACTACAGCCATCAAAATTGAAGGACAAATTATTTCTCCTGAGATTTTTGATCGTCTTGATTCTTCTGATATCAAAGGACAAAATCTTTCTGACTTTGGCTTTGAGAAAAATGAAAAGGTAAAAGACCGCATCGCTCTTGCTTGGGCTGATGCTAAAGATCAGTGGAATATCTTTAAACGCAGAATTGAATCTCTTTCTGAAGATGAAACCGGAACAACTGAAACAAGAAGATTGTGGGTTGTCCCTCTATTCGAAAATCTTGGTTACGATCTTACTCTTTCTAAAGCTGAAATAATAAACGAAGATTCATTCGCAATCAGTCACCGTGCAAATAACATTGATGGATTTCCCGTTCATATAGTCGGATTTAATGAAAGTCTCAATGAGAAAAGTGAGACTGGCAGACCAAGATTATCACCTCATGCTTTAATCCAGGAATATCTTAATCGTGCTGACCACCTTTACGGATTGGTTACAAACGGATACCAGCTAAGACTTTTACGTGATTCAGGGAAGCTGATAAGATTAACTTACTTCGAGTTCGATCTCTTCCGTATGCTTGAAGATGATCTTTATGCAGAGTTCTCAATTATGTACCGGCTTATCCATTCTTCACGAATGCCTAAGACGATGGATGAAAGCGAACTCAGCTTAATCGAACAATATCACCAGGATTCCCTTGAAGCAGGTGCACGCATAAGAGAAAAACTAAGTGAAGCTGTTGCGAAATCTATTATTCTCATTGGTAACGGTTTCCTAAAACATCCAGCTAATGAAGAACTGAGAAAACGACTTCTGGATAAATCATTAAAAGCTGAAGATTACTATAAATCCCTGCTGAGATTCATTTACAGAATTCTTTTCTTAATGGTCATTGAAGAAAGAGATATTATTTATTCCGATGACATTGACCAGAAAACGAGAAGATTAAAAAAAATCTATTACGACTTTTACAGTATTTCCCGGATACGAAAACTTTCAGAAAAATTTTTCCTGTTTGATGAAAAGCTGGAAGATATCTGGATTGCACTCCGCAATACGTTTAAGATATTTGGAAACGAATACATTGCAAGGAAGCTTGGCATCTATCCGTTAGACGGTGATCTTTTTGATGCCGGTGCATTGGAAATACTTGATAACTGCAATCTCGATAATCATACTTTACTTGAGTGCATTAAAAATCTAAGCATCTTTGAAAATAAAGAAACTAAAAGCATTATCAGGGTAAACTATGCAGCATTAAATGTAGAAGAATTCGGATCGGTGTATGAGGGACTGCTTGAAAAAGCTCCACAGGTAAATACAGACGGAAATGAATTTCGTTTTACTTTTGTTGCAGGTACAGAACGCTCATCATCGGGTTCACACTACACACCTGAAGAACTTGTTCAGCCATTAATAAAACATTCTCTCGATTATGTAATCGAGGATAAAATAAAATCTGTTGAAGTGTCATTCCGGACGAAGCGAAACGAAGATCCGGAATCTCCTGTACTTTTAAAGCAAGCAAAAGAACTGGCTTTGCTTAGTATCAAAGTTTGCGATGTTGCCTGCGGAAGCGGACACATCCTCTTATCCGCAGCAAGAAGAATTGCACAGGAACTAACCAAAGTTAGAACGGGTGAAGACCAGCCCTCTCCCGAACCATACAGACAGGCAATACGCGATGTTATTAACCATTGCATTTACGGCGTTGATAAAAATCCTCTCGCTGTTGAACTGTGTAAAGTTGCTTTATGGCTTGAAGCTCACAATCCCGGAATGCCTCTTAACTTTTTAGATCATAAAATTAAATGCGGTGATTCTATTGTAGGACTTGCTCGCATTGAAGAATTGCAAAACGGAATTGCAACCGAAGCATTTAAAACAATGCCCGGTGATGATAAGGATATTGCAGCATCATTTAGAAAGCAAAACAAAACAGAAACTGAAACACGGACTCAACTGAAGCTTACCGATACAGAAGAAATTGTTAACAGCTTGAATACGCTTTCTGTAAAGTTTAAGAATTTTAATTTACTCCCCGATACAACAGTTGATGAAGTTAAGAAGAAACAAAAAGAATACGATATATTAAAAGGCAGCGATTGGATGAGATTAAAAGAGCTTGCTGATATACAAGTTGCACAATTCTTTATTTCTAAAACAAAAGGTAATAAAGAATTTATAACCACTGATGCAGAATACTTTAGAATTTTTGCCGAACAGAAAAAAGAAGTAAACACACGTAAAGTCTCACTTGCAATGGCTGTTGCCGTTGAGAAGAGATTCTTTCATTGGTTTCTCGAGTTTCCTGAAGTTATGCAAGAGGGTGGTTTTGATTGTATTCTTGGTAATCCTCCGTTTCTTGGTGGACAAAGATTAAGCGGAACTTTTGGAGATAATTTTCTCAGTTGGGTTAAGACAGAATACACACCAGCAGGAAGCTGTGATTTGGTTACTTACTTCTTTAGAAGAATTTATGAATTGCTAACACCAAAAGGTTTCCAGGCGTTACTTGCAACAAACACAATAGCACAGGGAGGTGCTCGCGAAGGTGGTTTGGATGTAATACTAAGCAAAAATGGTTCAATAAACTTTACTATTCGATCAATGAGATGGCCCGGAGTCGCTGCTGTTGAAGTTGCGCTTGTAGCAATACATAAAGGCGATTGGAAGAAGGAAAGATTTCTTGGAAATAAAAAAGTTAATTTCATAAGCTCTTATCTTGATGATACCAAAACTATCGGTGATCCATATCCACTTAAACAAAACGAGAATAAAAGTTCTGTCGGTACATTAATTAATGGCGATGGTTTTACACTTTCAACTACTGAAGCAAATGCTTTATTCAAGGATCATAATAATAAAAATGTAGTTTTTCCTTATCTAAATGGTGATGATTTGAATAGTAGTTTTAATCAATCTCCAAGTCGATATGTTATTAATTTTTTTAATTGGGAAGAAGAATTTTGCAAACAAAATTACCAAGAGTGTTTTGGTATAGTTTATAATAGGGTCAAACCACAACGGGATAAATCATACGATGAGAAGTTAAAAGCTCTTTGGTGGAGATATGAAAGACCAAGACTTGAGTTGTATGAGAACATTAATAATTTGCCACAAGTTGTCGTGATTGCTTTGACAAGTAGAACACTTGCATTTTCCTTCTCAAAGACAAATAAAATATTTTCCAATGCTACTGTTGTTATAATGTTTGATTCTTTCAATAAATTCTCAATTTTACAATCGTCTATTCATCATTACTGGATAACTAAGTATACATCTTCAATGAAAGGTGATTTTAGATATATTTCTGGTGATTGCTTTCAGAATTTTCCCTTCCCCCAAAACCTCACAAAAGAAACTGAAGCAGAGCTTGAAAAAATCGGAGAAGAATACCACGAATTCCGCAGCCAGTTAATGATAGATATGCAGCTTGGTTTAACTAAAACTTACAATCTTTTTCACGACCCGGAGTGCAACTCAAACAACATACAAAAAGCAAAAGAGATAAGAGTGTTTAAGAGTGCCA
>JAUSIA010000189.1 GCA_030648225.1 Ignavibacteria bacterium
CAACTGAAGGACCCCAGGTTTGACCATTGTCGGTTGACTTAATTACTTTAGCACTTGTTATGGGAGATGTCATGTTCATATAGTAAAGATTACCCAATCCGTCATAAGCAGTAACAGGATCTCCGGCAACGGCACCGCCAAAACCCGGAGCCGAAAAGAGCCATTCATGCCCATCGTAAGTTCTGTGTGCAGCATTAATATTATATGCGTTGAAAAATTCTACCGGATCCAGTGGATTATGTGACATGTGGGGTTCTGCAAAATCAGTCCCAATATTAAAGTTATCAAATCCTCCTATAGTAACAGGGGGAGTATCTATGGGAATCTGTTGATGATAGTTTTCTATTAAGAAAAGTGGAACCTGATCAAGGTTTGGATCCTGATCAACGGTTGGATCAGTTACTTGGGGGAATGAATCAAAAGAGGAGATAACCATAAAGAAAAGAACGATCATAGAAAAAAGATGGAGATTTGTAGATGTTTTTTTGTTCATATTACACTGTTTATTTTTATGAAAGATTTAGTTATAGTAATCCTTATTTTGATGATGGATTCAAAATAATAAACAAATTGTTCTTACTATTGAATGGTAATTTCAAAAAATAAGTCCTGTTTCTATCCCTCATTTACAGAGTACAATCTAAAAAATTAAAATGATCAATCAAATAAATTATTTAAAAAATATTCTATCACTTAAGAATCCTAATACTATAATGAGACAAACAGTTCCTTTGAGAAATTGGATTTGTTAATTTAAGAAACGAAATGTGCTTAAATTTATTACATCATTTTAATTAATTATAATGCGGTTGCTTAATTCATCTTTATCATCTGCTTTGAGGGGGAAATACGAGCTTAAAATTTTTCCAACCTCCTCAATTCCGAAAAGAATTCCTTTACTGAATTCTCCTTTAGAAAACATATCCTGCATTTTATCTTTTATTGAATTCCAGGTAGCTGGCTCTACTTTGTCATCTATCCCTTTATCTGCAAGAATGTAGAACTGCCTCTCTTTAATTAATAAAAAAATAAGAATGCCTGTTTTATCGCTGGTTTTGTTCATTCCGAGTCTAAAAAATTCTTCTTCAGCAAGCAGTTTTAATGTTTTATTCCTTTGAAAAAAAGATTTTTTTTCTTTAATGCTTACTCTGATTTCTCCTGCTGTTTTCTTTTCCATCTCTTTTATTTTATTCGAGATTCTCAGGAATTCATCATCATCAAAGAAATTATAAATGAGCTGCTCTTGCATATATAATTGGAAAATTTTTTATGCAAAGTATTAAAGAAGTGAATCTATTACAAATTGTAGAGACACAGTGAGCTGTATCCTTACAACAAGAGATTATAATTTACTTACAACAACATCACCGCCTGAAGTTGTTGCATTCAAGGGTGAACCGCCTTTATTTAATTCTCCCTCAAGTTTGTGCGAAGAGACTTTCTTTACATTGTTAACACCAATTTCCGTAGAAACATCACCACCGGAAGAAGCAAGCTTAACATTTGCATTAAAATCATCAGGTACTTTTATATAAATATCACCGCCTGAGGTAGATAAATTTATTCCTTTATTTTCTCCCCGGTATTCAAGAAAGATATTCCCGCCGGAAGTCTCGGCTTCAATCTTAGAGTTTGTTCCTTTGAGTTTAATATCTCCTCCTGAAGTTGATGCATATAAATCACCATCAAAATTTTTTGCGGCTATATCACCACCTGAAGTGGAAGCAGAAATATTTCCTTTATTCTCATCAAGATTTATATCCCCTCCGGATGTAGATACTGTAAGTTCTCCTTCGGTTTTTTTAATCTAAACGTCTCCGCCGGATGTTTTAAAAGTATTAGTCCCTGTTATATCAGAAATTTTTATATCTCCTCCACTTGTATAAACTTTGTTATTAAACCTGTGGGGTACTTTAACTTCAAACCTAAGAGAAATTCCATTTCCACCGAACCAGTTAAAAACCGAACCTTCTTTCCTGGCAATTACTTCTACCAAATTTGCATTTGCATTGAATTCGAATTCCATTTTATCTTTTGCTTTTTCATTACCAAGCACTTTGATGTAAACTTCCTCTTTATCCCAACCGGTAACCATAACATCGCCCATTGAAACATCGAGTTTTAATTCTTTACCGGAAGAAATGGGGAAAGTTTTTTCATGAAGAGTTTTAAGATCCCTGTCATCGAAATTATAATTTTCATATCTGCAGCCGGCTGCAGTTGATATTATTAAAAGAGGAAGGATTACCAGAATATTATTTATTTTCCCCCGACAACTCGGCGATTTCCCGATAGAATCGGAACAGGTCGTTTCATTCAACATTTTAAGCCTCCTGATTTTTATCTATGAAATTAGACCTTCTGTTTTACAAAAAGGTTACTCTTTACATGTCTCAACTTGACTGTTGCTACAGTAAACCGTTAAAACGGTTATTATTCTTTTATTTTATACTCATTAACCCACGACTTAAGTCGTGGGCTAGTAAAAAACCAATATATTTGTTAACCGTTTCAACGGTTTTTCAATCACTCGAAATTTAATAGGAATTAACTGAGGGTTATTATGTTCTTCAACTTTTGAGTAAAGAAGATTTGAACAAAGAAAAATTCTTAATCTATTTGAGCAGCATTAATTTTTTTGTTATGCTTTTGGAAGATGTCTTTAAAGTATAGAAATAAGCTCCG
>JAUSIA010000201.1 GCA_030648225.1 Ignavibacteria bacterium
CTGATTTAGTTGCTACATAACTTTGAAGCTGATTTGCCTGGTTAACATCCTTACCATCTATTTTAAGAATAACATCACCAACCTTTATATCAGCATTTTCAGCAGCTCCACCCTTAACAAGGTCCTGAACAATAATTCCTCTTGGTTTATCCATTCCAAGAGATTTTGCCATAGCATCATCAACTTCTTCAATCAAAACACCAATATAACCTCTGCTAACTGTACCATGAGCAATAAGATCTTTTGCAACTGCTTTGGCAAGGTTAATTGGAATTGCAAAACCGTAACCAATGTATGTTCCTGTTCCTCTTGTGGCAATTGCAGAGTTAACCCCAACAACCGCACCTGAAAGATCAACCATAGCACCACCGCTGTTACCAGGATTAATAACTGCATCTGTCTGAATAAAATTCTCGACTCCATAACTATCGCGTATAAGATTTAATTGACCTCTTCCAATAGCGCTGACAATTCCTGCAGTTACAGTAGAAGCAAGTGAAAGTGGATTCCCGATTGCCATTACCCACTGCCCTACCTTTAATTGGTCGGAATCTCCTAAGTAAGCAGTAGGCAGATTATCTGCTTCAATTTTAATAACAGCAAGATCTGTTAAAGGATCTGTGCCGATAACTTTAGCACTAAAATTACGTTTATCATAAAGTCCAACCTCAACACGACTTGCATTTTCAACTACGTGGTTATTGGTAATTATATATCCATCTTCGGAAATAATAATTCCACTTCCGCTGCCTCTCTGTTCCTGTGGCATATCTTTAAATGGGAAAAAGAAAAAGTCATCCTGTGGTGATTCTCTTTCAGAAACAACCGATATCTGAACAATTGCTGGTGTTACTTTCTCAGCAACCTCAATAAATGCTTTACTGAATGCAGTAGCATCTGCATCAAGATTTACCGGCGGTTCACTCGCACCAAGCTGTATATCTGCAAGGTTTGGTCTTACTAATCCAAAACCTGAGAGTAATACTGCTCCGAATAATATCCCGATAAGGATTAATGCAAATGCACCATACAATCCTTTTTTAGATCTCATTTTTATCCTCCTTTATCTTTTAAATTTTTATCTTCTCTGCAAAACTGCATTTGTATAAAATGTAATAAAAATCTCTATTTAATTGTGTGAAATGAAATAATACCTTTAAAATCGGGTATATGAAATTTAAGATATCTCTCCATAAAAATTATTGCCCTGTCAGCAGTAAAACTTTTAAATGAATCTGTGTTTTTATTTTGCTTTAGACACACCAGATAATTAAAAAGTTCCTGGGATATCTTAAAGTCATTTCTAAAGTTACCTGAACAGCGGCTGCAAAAAATACCCAATTCGAAATTATATCCCAAATAATCGCCGTTCATCAAATTGTTTTGACAAGATGAACATTTATTTAGTTGAACCTCATAGCCAATTTCTTTTAAAAAGAAGATAAAAAATCTTCCGAAAATAATTTTAGGACTTTCATTTGATGAATCCAACAGGAATAAGATTCTTGTGAGACCGTTAAATAACCTGATATTGGTTTCATTTTCAGGAGTAAGCTTTTTAATTAACTCAAGAATGGCAAGAGAATATTTTAATTTATCTAGATCCTCTTTTATTCGGGGGAAATGAGATATTAAATCAAAACCGGAAAGAAACTGGAGTTCTCTTGAATCCTTTTTATAAATAATTATCTGAAGATGATTCAGCGGTTCAGCAGTAAAACCTTTTTTTGATTTCGGATTTCTTGCGCCTTTATGAATAACAGATAATTTTCCAAAGTCCTTTGTATATAAAGAAAGAATATTACTCGAATCCCTATAATCCATTTTACTAAGGACAACAGCCTCAGTTTTTATTATCTCACTCATTTATAAAATTATAAGGAAAGGAATAAACATCTTTTTCTGTTATGATACCTGTAATAAGATGAGCAGGTGTTACATCAAAAGCAGGAGAATATACATCATATTCATCGGGAGCTATTTTTTGATCGTTCATTGTAGTCAATTCATTTTTATTTCTAAACTCGATTTTTATATCATCACCTTTAACAGTTTTTTTATCTATTGTTGTTGATGGTGCTGCTACATAAAAAGGAATATTATGGAAGTTTGCACTAACAGCAAGATTATAAGTACCAATTTTATTTGCAGTATCCCCATTTAAAGCAATCCTGTCCGCACCCACAATTACAAAATCAACTTTGTTTTGCTGCATTAAAGTGGCTGCGGAGGAATCACTCTGAACTTTAAAAGGAATTCCATTTTTTTCAAGTTCAAAAGAGGTTAATCTTAAACCCTGCAACAAAGGTCTCGTTTCATCTGCATAAACAAATTCAACCAGACCTTTCTCAAATCCTGTTTTGATAACATTAAAAGCTGTCCCATCTCCGCCTGTTGCAAGCTTTCCGGTATTGCAATGAGTTAGTATTGTAGATTTATGTTTGAAAATTCTTAACCCGTTCTCACCGATTTTTCTGCACTTTTCAATATCATCTTTATGAATTTCTTTTGCACGGTTAAGAAGCACTTCATAAATATTCTCTGAATCTTTATTCAACTCAAAGACTTCTTTCATCTCATCAATAGCATAAAAAAGGTTTACAGCAGTTGGCCGGGTTCTTGCCAATCTTTCAACAGCTTTATTAAATTCTTTTTCCAAATTTTCTTTGGTAATTTCTTTTTGTGATAATGCTAATGCATAAGCTGCAGATATTCCAATAGCAGGTGCACCTCTTACTTCAAGTCTCTCTATAGCTTCAGCAATTCTTTGATAACTTGTTGTTTCAACGTAGACTTCATTGAGAGGGAGCTTGGTTTGATCAAGAAAGACAAATTTGCCGTTTATAAAATCTAAAGAAAAATAGTTACTCTTTTTCATTAAATCTTGAAAGGTTCATAAATTCTCTGAATCTATCCTGAATTCTTAAATAAGAAAGATATTCCAATCCTTTTGTACTGAACTTCTCAACGCAGAAAGAAGCCATTGCACTTCCATAGATTATTGCACACTTAAGATTTTCAGAACTAACATCCTGGGTGCGATGAAGATAACCTGTAAAGCCTCCTGCAAAAGAATCGCCGGCACCGGTAGGATCATATATCATTTCCATTGGATAAGCAGGTGCAGAGAAAACAATATCGTCTGTAAAAAGCAAAGCACCATGTTCTCCTTTTTTTATGATGAGGATTTCAGGTCCCATATTTCTTATTGCTCTGGCAGATTTAATAAGATTGGGTTCCTGCGCAAGAAGTCTCGCTTCGCTATCATTAATTATTAAAACATTAACCTTCTTCAGAAGTTTTATCAGATCATCTTTTTTCCTTTCGATCCAGTAATTCATAGTATCACAAACAGTAAAATGAGAATCAGTCATCTGGTCAAGAACTTTCATTTGTAAAACAGGATCAATATTGCCAAGGCAGACAAACTTGGATTTTCTGAATTTCTCAGGAATTACAGGATTAAAATTTTCAAACACATTCAGCTCAGTAAGCAGAGTATCTCTAACATTAAGATCATAATGATATTTGCCGGACCAGCGGAATGTTTTTCCTCCTTCAATAACCTGAAGACCTTCAAGGTTTATGTTATGCTCTTCCATAAGATGTATATACTTATTTGGGAAATCGCTCCCAACAACACCCACAAGATTAATTGGAGCGCTGAAGTAGCTTGCCGAAAGTGAAATATAAGTAGCTGAACCGCCAAGTGCATTTTCAACTTTATCGAAAGGAGTAGAAACAGTATCTAACCCTAAAGAACCAACAACAAGTAAACTCAAGATTTCTCCCTGTTAAGAAGTTTAAAAGTATATTGTTAAAAATAAATAATTAACTGTTTAAAGTTAAACCCATTGCGCAAAATCTGGAATGATGGAGTGATGGAACATTGGAATAATGGAGTATAACATCAAAATTCCATTACTCCACAACTCCATTATTCCACTATTCCATTCATTTGATCTCCACAAAATTCCAGAAAGAAATTTCTTTTGTAAAATATTCTGTAATTATTTCCACTGATTTTCTCTGGCCCGGCCAAGCGAGGAGTTT
>JAUSIA010000221.1 GCA_030648225.1 Ignavibacteria bacterium
TTAGCATCAAATTAAATAACAGCTTATTTTTCAGCCAAAGGCTGATGAGCCTATGGTTCAAAAATAGAAATTATTTATGAATTCTTCTTTATATAAATTTATGCTAAAATTCTCACACAGGGGAAAATTAATTACTTACCAAATATTAGAAAGAAAATAACATGGAAGAATCATTAGGAATTCAGCCGGTTAAAGTTATTGATAGACTTCTATCACTTGATGTTTTCAGAGGGATTACAATTGCAGGGATGATACTTGTAAATAATCCGGGAACCTGGAGCGCTGTTTATCCTCCTTTAAGACATGCAGAATGGAATGGATGCACTCCAACTGATTTAATATTCCCTTTCTTTCTGTTTATAGTAGGAGTTGTAATTCCTTTTGCTTTGGGTAAAAGAATTGAGAAAGGTGAGGATCATAAAAAAATTATTTTACAAATTGTAAGAAGAAGCGCGATTCTTTTTCTACTGGGACTCATACTGGCCAGTTTTCCTTTCGGATTACTCGGTCATAATTTTGATCTTTCAACTTTAAGAATACCAGGAGTGCTGCAAAGAATTGCAGTAGTTTATTTGATTGCCGCAATCTTGTTTCTTAAAACAAATTATAAAGCTCAAATTTATATTGGTTCTGCTTTACTAATAATATATGCGATTCTGATGACTCTTGTTCCTGTCCCAGGAGTTGGTTATTCTAATCTCGAACCAACTACAAATCTTGCTGCCTGGTTAGATAATACTTTACTGACAGGACATTTATGGTCTGGTTCCAAAGTATGGGATCCTGAAGGGATACTAAGCACAATGCCTGCAATTGTAACAGCAATTATGGGAATGATTACTGGCTGGTGGTTAAGGCAAGATAAAGATAAAACAACCAAAACCGTTTGGTTATTTGTAATGGGATGTATTTTTATGACTTTGGGATATATCTGGAACGGATGGTTCCCAATCAATAAAAGTTTGTGGACAAGCTCTTATGTCCTTTATACTGGCGGACTCGCTCTCTTATTCCTTGGGTTCTGTTATTGGTTTATTGATGTGCGAAATTCAAAATGGTGGATTAAACCTTTCCAGGTTTATGGTCTTAATGCGATAGCAGTTTTCTTTCTTTCAGGTTTGGTTGGAAGACTAATGTACACCATTAAAGTATCATATGGGAATGAAGAGGTTGGTTTGAGCACTTATCTTTTCAACAATTTATTTTTATCCTGGCTCGATCCAAAAAATGCTTCATTACTTTGGGCAATTGTTTATATATTAGTCTGGTTAGGATTAATGTGGATTCTGTATGCGAAGAAAATATTTATAAAAGTTTAGATATAGCTTTTAAACCTCACCTAAATCCTCTCCTTTTTAAGGAGAGGACTTTTAAAAAGGAATTTTCCCCTCTCCTTAATAAGGAGATGGGCGGGGGTGAGGTCGAAATACAGGTCAAATTATTTTTTGGAAGCTTCAAATAAAAACACTTCTCCGGAGTCTTAAAAATGAAAATTCTTATACATCTCTTTTTTTATTTTCTATTATTTAATTCTATAACCTTTGCACAAATGAATTTACCCATTATACCGAAACCGCAACTTATCAAACCCCCTTAAAGCTATCAGGATAATTTAAAACAAAAAAAGACACTCCACCGGAGAGTCTCTACATTATTTGATAAGACAAACCCAATTCCTTTTGAAGAATTGGGTTTGTTACATTCAAACTATTTAAGCAGAATCATCTTTTTACTTGTTACAAAATCGTTTACTGATAAAGTATAAACATAAATTCCGCTTGATAGATCTTTACCATTTCCGCCAGAGGCGGATCCGTCTTTGGCGGAAAAATCAACTGAATGATAACCTGAGCTCATTTCTTCATCAATCAATGTTACAATTTTTTGTCCAAGGAGGTTATAAACTTCTAACTTAACAAATCCTGCTTCAGGAATACCAAATCTTATTTGTGTAATTGGGTTAAATGGATTCGGATAGTTCTGCTCAAGTATATAATCTGAAGGAATACCGGAGATTATTTCATCAACAACTCCAACTGTAGTTTTATTTACAATTCTAAGATCATCAAAATAAACTTCTCCGGTGTTGTCATTCCCTGGTTCAAATGTTAATTGATAGCTGTCAAATCGTAAAGGGTCATTCAGAACACCATTTCCAATCCATGTTCCTGTTCCATCATTTGTCATATCCCAATTAATTAATTTCCAGCCAATCCAGTTCATTGAATACCAGGGAGAGACTTCAAATCCTCCGTTATCTCTTACTGAAAATCTGAATTTATTTCCTGTACCATCGCCAAATAAATATGTCTGCAGAATATTGCTGCTGTTAAAGCTTGGAGTTGTTAATGAATAATATTCTCTAATCAGCCAACTGGATGCAAGAGTATCCCAGCCATAAGTAAGTTTCATTGATTTGCTTCCACCGGCGATATAATTAAAATAATTAAGAGCACTTGAAATTCCGGTTAGTTCCGTAATTATTCCTGCAGTACTTCCGCTTTGCTGAGGTGCCCACCAATTTCCAATTCCACTTTCAAAATTATCTATGTTGCTTACAACGGTAAACTGTTGATCTCCTGTTGTAAATCCTGATGTAAATTGACTTGTAATTTCATTACCGAAAATATCTTTTAATCCAGGTTCAAGAATGATAGTATAACTTTCATTAACGGTCAGTTGGTTTGTTACAAAAAGATTCACAACGCTTCTTTCATCAACAATATAATGTTTTAGTATTCCGCTTACATTTGATTGGTCTGAATCTCTTATCAACTTTACTTTTCCGGATAGAGTGGAAGTATTGATCTGTTCATTAAAACTTAAATTTATTATTGGTTTTATTTCTACGCCTGTTTCATTTGAAAGCGGATAAACATCTACTATTACAGGGGCAGAAAAATCCTGAACTTTTGTTTTAAAGTTTAAAACAAAATCATCACCGCCGGTTCCATTTCCATCTCCATCAAAAAGATGATTGTATTTATCCATAGCATTGCCCGAAACAGTAAGCTGGTAGTTTGTATTAAAATTAAAATTAGTGGTTGTTATTGCTAACTTTCTGTCTAAATCAGACCAAATGAAATTAACTTGTACTGATGGTGAAATAACAAGCGTGGATTCTACTGAAGCTTTATTCATCGGCCGGCTGAAAATAATTCTTATATTTTCATTTCCCGGATATAAGCTGTCATTCTGTTCCGGTAAAATTGAAGTAATAAATGGAGGTACATTTGAAACCATCTGGATATCTTTAAAAGTAAAGAAAGTATCCTCAATTGTAACATTACCTGCATAAGGATCAAAACCTTCTGCTGAAACGGTGATAGGATAAGTGCCTGCAGGAAGATCTTCAAAAAAGTAGAAGCCGTTATGCAATTGGTTTGGATCATTTGAGTAAAGATTGAATAATGATTCATAAGTATCTGTTGTGTCAATCTGTCCGTTTAAAGAAACA
>JAUSIA010000230.1 GCA_030648225.1 Ignavibacteria bacterium
CGGATTGATACTTACCGTTCAGGCGGCAAAGGAGGACAGAATGTAAACAAAGTTGAAACTGCTGTCCGCATTACTCACGAACCGACTGGTGTCGTAGCTGCCTGTCAGAGTGAAAGATCTCAGCTTCAGAACAGAACTAATGCAATGAAATTATTAAAATCTAAACTCTACCGGCTTGAACTTGAAAAACAAACTGCACAGCTTGATGAGATCGAAAAAAATAAAATGAAAATTGAATGGGGAAGTCAGATACGCTCTTATGTTTTTCACCCTTACAACATGGTTAAAGATCATCGCACAGATGAAGAAACATCCGATGTGCAGGGAGTGATGGATGGGGATATTAATAGATTTATTAAAGCTTTTTTGTTGAAGTTTAGTAAGAATTAAAATTTTCATAATTGTTATTCTGATCCCAATTTATTGCATAGGTGTCAACTTAATTTTGTTTTTTAATATTTACATCGTAACTATGAAAAGTTTGTTCCTTTTATAAATTCAAATCAATATGCCATCCCTACGGGATTTTAATTCTATAGTGGTACCGCTTGCTATAATTATTTCATCCCTAACGGGATTGCAATCATAATCCCGAAGGGATGTCATATTTATAGAAAAAATGAACAAAAGAATAAATAAAATCCCTTTAGGGATGACACATAAAATGCTTATTAGAGTTGTAGTTGACCCCTGTGCGATTTATCGGAAGAATAATCTTTTTTGTTTTAGCTGCTATATCTTATCCAACAGTTATTTTATCCTCCTTCCCATCTGCTCTGCGACTTGCTTAAGCAATCCGGGATAATCTGTCTGTATTCCACCAATTCCCAATTTAATAAGGCATTCCATTTCTGATGCTTTATTAATTGTGCAGCCAATTAAGTATTCAATTTTCTTATCAGGATGTTTCTTATTGAATCTTGCTCTTCTTCTTACATCATAATTAATTATTCTCCGGTGAGTAATCCAGCTTCCTACAGTTATTTGTCTTGGTTTAATCGCGACAGCAAAATTATTTCCATTCTTTATTGCAGCTTTAACCGCACTATGAAGCCTGGGTAAAAATATAAATCCTAATGGAGGCGCAATATCAAGACTGAATGAATAATCGGGATAATCTTTCCTTAATTTTTTTTGTATCTCTTTATGTTCTGTTTCAATTACAATTTTATAAGGTGGTTTGAATTCATTCAGTAACTCTTCAAGTTTATTCATAAATATCTCAACAAGATCTGCTTTAACAGCAGGAATTTTTAAATCAAGAAAAACATAAAGAAGGTTGGATTTGTCTTTACTCCAAATAAAAAAATCTCTTAAAGTTGGAATTTTACTTTCTGAAGGCTCATCGGAATTTTTATCTGCATAACTAAAATATTTCCTCGATTCTTCCAATGTAAATTCATCAATAGTTTTTCTGAATTCACTAAACATAGCCGGGAAAAGTGGTTTATATTTAACATCAGGTTCAAATCCATTTGCTCTTAATAAAGCAGATATATCATTCGGATTCCAATCGTGCCAGATGATTATTTCTTCATCTTTTGTCAAACATAAATCAAACTCAAGAGCATTAGCTCCATCCTTCATTGCTTCTTCAAAAGATTCAATTGTATTTTCAGGAGCTTTATGTGGTGAGCCGCGGTGGCCGCAGATTAAAAATGCCTGGTCATCCCAGTATCTCTTTCTTAACCTGCAGGGAATAAAGAATTCTTTTGCCCAGCGATAAATCAGTTTTAGTTTGTTCAGTTTGTCTACCTGATATTAAGTCCTAATAATATATCTTAAATAAATTTATTTTACCTGATAATCTTTTTAATTTATTTCACATAATGAAAAAAAGAAAAACCGTTAAGCAGCAAATAAGGGAAAAAGATTTTTTTGATAAAGTCTATAAGATTGTTGCAAAGATTCCTTACGGCAAAGTTGCATCTTTTGGAGATATAGCAGAAGCCTGCGGTATCCGTTCTTCAGCCAGGTCTGTTGGCTGGGCTTTAAATGGAGCGAAGGGAAGCGGACTTCCCTGCCATCGCGTTGTTAACAGGTTTGGCGCACTTACAGGAAAAATGCATTTTGGCAGTTATGATTTGATGGAGGAGCTTTTAAAAGCTGAAGGAGTTGAGTTTGATGAGAATGGCTGTGTGAAATTAGATAAACATCTCTGGAAGCCAAACGTGAAGAAACACATTAGTTCAAGTTCAAGTTCAAGTTCAAGTTCAAGTATAAGTTCAAGAAAGTATTTACCACTCGCTATTGGCAAATCTTTTAATCTTAACCGATGAAACCCCCGTATCAATATTCATATATATCTTTTTAGCTGATGATTCAAAGTTTTCTGTCCTGTAAAGATCATCTCTTGTTTTATTAAAACCTTCAAATTCTCTTTTCGATAAAACAATATCAGCATTTACTTCACAGCCAACATTTTCAGGAATAGAAATCTCAATAGATGATGCGCCTGCATTAATCTCCACTTTTGCAGAATCAAGCAAATCACCCAAAACTATTTCTAATGATGCAGCTCCAATATCAATATCAAGATCTTCTACTTTAAATTGTCTTAGATCAAATTCAGTTGCTGCCGCTCCAATATCAAATTTCATTTTCCAGACAGGATTAGTATTAAGATTAATGTTAACCCTGTTTTTATTTTTTCCCCTGAAAATAAAAAATCCTTCCTTCTTATTTTCGAAATGCAATTTTACATTTTCTCCTTCATCAGACCGTGTCAAAGTATAATTATTATCATATCCCTTACTGATTGCATAAAACAGACTGCTGGTTGTATCCGTAATTTTAAATGAACCTGCACCTGCTTCAAAATGGAGTGAGGCATATTTTATATTTTCTTTATAACTCTCTTCAAAAACTTTGGTTTCAAAATTTTTATCTTCATCTGTAATTTCTATTCCATTCCCGCCATCAATAATAACTTCATTTCTAAAATATCCCCATCCTAATTTAAAAGTTGAAAAAATTGCAGCTCCAAGAACAATTGCCGTTAAGCTAATTAAAATTGCTCTAACGGTTTCCTGTTTTATTAAGAGAGATATTCCTATAAGAATTAAAAACAATGGCCAGAATTGCCAGATACTTAACCAATAAAAATCTAATGAGGTAAAATTATTTATTAAAATAAGAGTACCGAGGGTTATAAATAAAAATCCCCAGAACAAGTGTTTAGTTTTCATTTTGAATTCCCGGATAAATTATTTATTTCGTCTTGCATTAATTAGTATAGCAGCCCCCGCAGCTACTAATATCAAGGGCCAAAATTCTCCTATACTAATTCTTGGAATAAAATTATCAGCTAAAAAAATCAAGCCCAGAACAAGAAGAATTAATCCTGCAAATGTTCTTCTTTTTTCTCGCTGCTTATCGAGTGCCGAATAGTAGGCTTTGGGATCAAATTGACTTTCCTGTTTTGGAGAACCGGTTTCCGTTTCAGTTTTCTCTCCGGTTGTTTCAGTACCAGGAAATTTTATTGGCTCTTCAGGTACAACAATCCAGAGGATAATATATGCAAGTATTCCTGTTCCTCCAAGAAAGAGCGTTACTACAAAAAGCACTCTTATAAGAGTAGAGTCAATATTAAAATATTCAGCGAGCCCTGCAGCAACTCCTCCCAGCATCCTGTCTTTTGAGGAACGATATAATTTCTTATTCATTTTATCTCCATTTTTAAGTTTAGCTAATATACACAAGTTGATTACTTGTGCGGGTAAACTGTTAAAACAGTTAATGTATAATTTTTATCCCTTCTCCATTACCTTGATAAATCAAGGTGTTAACCTTTTCACTTTTATATTGTTACAGGTTAACATCTAACTTCAGTTAGGTGAAAAAAGCCAAGCGACGTTAATCTTGATAACCGTTTTAACGGTTTACATTTTCTAGCGATCAACTTAAGTAATGTAATGATAAGAAAACTGTTATAAAAAAGTTAAGAAAATGTTACAATCGGTTCACATATTTGAACTGCGGAAAAATCATTGTCCGGAAGGGAGTCCGTAATTGTTAATTGTAAAATCATGCTTACTTTTCTATTTTTACTATAATTAAGAACATTTAGAAATTTTATATGAAAATAGCTCTCTGCCAGGTTAATACTATTATCGGAGATATTGAATATAACAAAACAAAGATACTTAATGGTTACAGAAAAGCTGTTAAAGATGGAGCAGAACTTGTAATATTTCCTGAGCTATCGCTTATAGGTTATCCGCCTTTAGATCTTGTAGAGAAAAAAGAATTCCGTCTTGCTGCTACAAAAGCATTATTTGAGGTTGCATCCCAAACGGAAGATGCAGGTTTATTATTCGGAACAATAACAGAAGATGATGATAATATTGGGACAGATATTCATAACTCAGCTATTCTTTGCTACCAAGGAAAGATGCAATTCTTTCAGCATAAATCCTTAATCCCTAATTATGATGTTTTTGACGAGATGAGATATTTTGATTCAGCGAAGAATGTTTATATCCACGAATTTAAAGGAGAGAAACTTGGTATTTCAATATGTGAAGATATCTGGAATGATGCGGATTACTGGTATAAGCAAAGATATAGTCATGATCCTGTTAAAGAATTGATCCAGAAAGGTGCGTCAGTTATAATTAATATTTCAGCCAGTCCTTACTCATTTAGCAAAAGAGAAAGCAGGAAAAATATGCTTTCAGTTCTTTCCAAAACTGAAAGAGTGTCTCTTGCTTATGTCTGTACTGTTGGTGCTCAGGCAGAGTTAATATTTGATGGTGCAAGCATGTGTTTTGATGCTGAGGGAAATCTCGTAAAGCTTGGTAAATCTTATAAGGAAGATTATTTCATCTTTGATACAAAAGAAAAATATAAGCCTGTAGAAAAAACAGAAGGAAGTTTTGAAGAAGAAACTCTTAATGCATTGATATATGGTTTAAGAGAATATTGTGAAAAAGAAAAATTTAAAAAAGTATTACTTGGATTAAGCGGCGGAATTGATTCGGCACTTGTTGCATATATTGCAGTTAAGGCTGTAGGGGCAGAAAACTTACATGTTATTATGATGCCTTCTAAATATTCAAGTGAAGGGAGTGTAACAGACTCTGAGAAACTTATCAAAAATTTAGGCATTTCATCATCCAATATTTCTATTCAGCCTGTTGTTAAAGAAACTTTAAAAATGCTATCTGCTGCCGTTACTGAAGAACCAAGAAAAATTGTTGAAGAAAATATCCAGGCAAGGATTCGCGGTGTTTATTTAATGGCTGTTTCAAACCAGTTTGATTATTTAGTTTTAACAACCGGAAATAAATCTGAAATGGCAGTGGGTTATGGTACTTTATATGGCGATATGTGTGGTGGATTAGGTGTTATTGCTGATGTTTATAAAACAGAGGTTTACAGGATTGCAAAATATATTAATAGGAAAAAGGAAATAATTCCTGAAGAAATTATAAACAAAATACCATCTGCTGAATTAAGTCCCGGACAAAAAGACCAGGATATTTTACCCCCTTATGATCTTCTCGATAAAATATTAAAAATGTATCTTGAAGAAAATAAAGAGATTGAAGAGATAACAGGTATTATTGGTAAAAGCGAAGTTGTTAATAAAGTTTTAAGAATGGTGGATAATAATGAATTTAAAAGAAGACAGGCTGCACCTGCATTAAGAGTATCAACAAAAGCTTTTGGTTATGGAAGAAGATACCCGATTGTACAAGGATGGAGAAGGTAGGGAAGGATGGAAGATGGAAAATGTCGTAGCACATACTTTAGTCTGTGATTTTTAGTAGGCAGTAAGCAGTAGGCAGTCTTCAGTTAGCAATTGACAAAAAAGATAAGATTATTTTTAAAAAACAATTTAACAATCGATTAACCACAAGTGACCAATGACTAATGACCTGCATCCAGTATCCAGAATCTAAGAGGAAAGTTAATAATGAAAAAAAATAAAATATTAATAATCATATTACTTATAACATCTATTGATACTCTCGCACAGTTTGATTTGCAGCAAGATCATGTAAAGATAGAAAGCTATTTATCCTTTGATAAGGTTTACCCGGGAAGTGAAGTTAAGCTTGCAGTAAAAGTAAATGTTGAAGAGACCTGGCATATCAACTCAAATAAACCTTATGAGGATTATTTAATCCCGACTGAATTAACCGTTCAATCAAATCATTTTAAGATTTCTAAAGTTTCATATCCCAAACCTCACGATTTTACTTTTGATTTTTCTGAAAATCCTCTCTCCGTTTACGAAGGAGAAATTTATATCGGTGCTTTGATTAATGTTTCTAAAGATTTAGCTCCGGGCGAATATCCTTTAATAGTAAATCTTGATTACCAGGCTTGCAATGATAAATTATGTCTTGCCCCAACTTCTGTACAGGATACCATAATTGTTACTGTTGCAGATAAGCAATCTGTCGTAAATGAAATAAACCAGGATGTTTTTAAGAATATTGATCTCTCATATTCTGCTTTAACAGGAGAAGAAGAAAAAGAAGATGATATTATTTCATCAACGCTTGAAGGAAACGGTTTATTCTTAGGATTGCTTCTTGTGTTTTTAGGCGGACTTGCACTCAATCTTACTCCATGTGTTTATCCTTTAATACCGATTACAATCGGCTACTTTGGCGGACAAAGTGAAGGAAGTACAGGCAAACTTTTTATGATGGGACTTCTTTTCTTAATTGGAATGGCTGTTACCTATTCTGTAATTGGAGTTGTTACTGCATTAACCGGATCCATCTTTGGAGCACTTCTTCAAAACCCAATTGTTATAATTGGTATAGTATTAATATTCATTATGCTCTCCTTAAGCATGTTCGGAGTTTATGAATTTAAGCTTCCAGACAGTCTGGTACAAAAAGCTGGTGGTGCAAAGCAG
>JAUSIA010000242.1 GCA_030648225.1 Ignavibacteria bacterium
AGTTTTAGTATTATCATCTCTCCATATACTGTTATAGCCCTGTGAATCGAAAAACCCTGTAAGCGGATCTATCTGTGGGGGTTTAATTTCAGTTTTAAATGAATCAGGAATGAAGCTATAGTTATTTGAAAATTTTTTCCATTGGCTGTAGGAATATTCTTGTCCATTTTTATAAAATCTCCAGTAATCGGAAGGATTTTTACCAAATAATGAGCCTTGAAGATCAACACCAAGATAACCAATATTTATCGAGTAATAAGTTGAAGGGGACAGAACATGATTAAAAGTAACAGAAATATTATTATTATCTCTGGAATATGAAGGAAGATTATTAGGATTGTATAACCACAGCCAGTCAAAATCACTCCAGTCTTTAAAAGATCCTATATAACTTAGAACTGCTCTAAATGATGGAGTTATTTCCCAGGAAAGCTTCCCGGTTATATTGAATATATTATCTTGTCTTTCCTTAATATTAAATCCAAAGAAACTTATATCGTCTCTTATCCTATGGTTATTGTATGCAGTATTTGTTAATGATCCATTCAGAGATAGAAAATAGAATAACTTTTCCGGTGCACTTATACCGAGTTGAGGTAAAAGGTACCTTGTAAAAGGTTCAGGTCCACCCATATAGAAGGTCAGGTAATCTGTGTTGTAAGAAGTTCCGAATAATTTTAATTGATCTGTACGGTATTCAACGCCGCCTGTAAAATTCTCGTTGCCGGAACGTGTAGTAATATTAACAACGCCGGATTGTGCCTGTCCGTATTCTGCAGTAAAAGCGCCTGTAAGTAATTCAACTTCGTCAACTGCGTTGACGTCAAGGTCGAGCACACTTCTTCCACCGTAAATAGGGTGGGTAACGGGAATGCCATCAATAAGGAATAGAATTTCACCGCCTCTTCCACCACGGATGTGAATATCCTTAACACTCTGATCTCTAATTTGCAGTTGAACACCCCCCGTCAGCTGCAAGTTTTGCGGATCTACACCAAGAATAGTTCCCCCCTGAAGTTTAAATATTTCACTTGTGTTTTCGAATCCGGGTAATTCGTCCATAGATTCACGTGATACTGTTTTGCGTGTAGATGTGATATCTTTCTGAACCATCTTCTGTTCTGCAACAATTGTTATCGTAGGAGTTTCAATAACCGTTGATTCCAACTGGATATTTACCTCTGTAGTCAAATCCGATCTGACTTTAATACCTTTAATGGTCAAAGAATGATATCCTATTGCGGATGCTTTAAGTTCATAAGTTCTGGGGAGAATATTAATGATGTAATATCTGCCTTCCTCATCTGCAGCAGCACCCATTGTTGTTCCTATAAGGATAATGTTTACTCCAAGTAAGTTTTCTCCAGTTTGCTTATCAGTTACGCGTCCGGATATCTTACCTGTTTCACCTGCAATTAAGTGTGTTGTGCAGAAAACAACTACAACAAACATTAGATACACGCTCTTTAGTATCTTCAATATTAATATCCCTTTTTGCATAACAAGTCCTAATGAAGATTCAAACTTTGAATAATTTCATTAATCATAATTATTGCATCATCTTTATTAATAAAAAACATAGGAAATCCAAGAATAACCGCATCAAAGCTGCTGCCGTAGTAACGCAGCCCGCATGCCTGCCCCCTATAATTAACATAACTGCTGTTATCAGCATTACGATAGGAATAAATTTTATCTGTAAATCCCGCGGGTTCCGTAATGAGATTGATCTGTCCTAATCCCCACGAATCCGGGAATACAAATGGGAAGTCTAATAGCTTTGTGGAATCCACTCTTATATCGGAGTAATAGTCGCCGACACCATAAAAGCCAATACAATCTCCCGGAGCGAGGACAGTTTCATCTACATTAATTATATGAAGATAATCATGGACAAAAGAGCCCTCCGGAAATGCAACCGGAAAAGGATCATTCCATGCAAACGATTTAAGAATTCGCCATCCACTCATAAAGAACTTACCCCCCACATTAAGGTAATCTTCAATTACTTCTATGTTCTGCGGCAATTTATGAGGCTCGAAAGAAGGAAGGTCATCCGCATGCCAAACAATTAATTGGTATTTCCCAAGAGTATCCCTCGGAGGTATCCCTCTTATTTTAAAATCCCATGAATCTTTTATTCCAAAAATAGCGGCATAAAAACTGTCAACATCAGCATCAGTAGGTTGTACAACTCCATAAGGAAAATTGTTTTCGTCCGTTTCGTCAATAATCAAAATACGATCTGTAAAGGTCGGCTGCACCAATCTTACTAAAACTGAATCACCAACAGGATCAACAAGATTTGTATTATCGCGGGATATTGCTCTTACGATGTGAGTTCCACTTAACGGAGAAGAAAACTCAGATGGAGGAATGTAAATTAAGGTATCATTAGTCCAATGCCAGTCGCCATTATCAACAGCCCAGGCATATTGAACAATTGCACCTCCCTCATCGAGATCTCTTGCAGTGTAAATAAGTTCTGTTCCGAGCCACCAATCAGTTACTTGATCAAGGGTATAATACTCTTTATTTGTTTCAGGTGAAACTATCTCAGTAATTGGGAATATTGTTTTATATGTATAGATAATTTTCTCAGCTGGAGTAGGATCCACATCCCCACTATTGTCTACAGCTCTAACCTGAAAGACCTGCTTATTCAGGTCATCATCTGAAAGAAATGCAATTGTAAGACTGGTTTCCTTTGTATCTTTCCATTCCTGTACCAAAGAATCGTTCATTGTTAGATGGTAGGTAACATACCTGTATTGATAGCCAGCAACATAACCATCATTGTCTTCACCATCCCAGTGAAATGTCTGAAGCGCAAATAAAGTATCATTATTACGTGGAATGTTTGCAATTGTAGTATTTGGTGTTTCATTAGGATTGGGTGGTTCAGTCGGCCTTTCACAATAATTAAATAAAAGCGCGGAGATAAGTAGTAAAAAAAATTTTCTTAAGAAACGCGGTATATTAAAATTTATTTTCATTCTCAGTCTTCTTACAAATAATGCACACCGGTAATCTTCATTTTTCTATAGAAACGATAGACATCCCTGTATCTAG
>JAUSIA010000243.1 GCA_030648225.1 Ignavibacteria bacterium
AGGAATTCTTTCACAAAATGATTTTGAAGAATTCTCCCTTCGGTACATAGAAATGATTATTTCTAATCTCAAAAGAAAGAACGAGCCTGTTATTGTTTTTCCAAAAGGAGTTCATTACAAGCTTAAGAGATTATCCAAATGCGGTGCTGATGTTATTGGTCTTGATTGGACAATGGATATCGGCAGAGTAAGAAAGAAAATCGGGAAAAGAGTTGCATTGCAGGGTAACCTTGATCCGACTGTGCTTTATGCGGGCGAAGAAAAAATTAAAGAAGAAGTTGTGAGGATACTTGATTCTTTCGGTGAAGGGAGCGGGCATATTTTTAATCTTGGTCATGGCATCCTCCCCGACGTGGAACCTGAGAAAGCAAAAGCTCTGGTGAGGATTGTGAAAGAAGAAAGCAGAAGATTTCACCACAGAGACACAGAGGCACAGAGAGATTGAATAAAGAAGAAATAAATAAATTAAGTGGAATTATATTGGATTCTGCTATTGAAGTTCATAGACAGCTTGGGCCGGGATTACTGGAAAGCGTTTATGAAATCTGTCTTTGCAGAGAATTGGAATTAAGAAAAATCAGGTTTCTCAAACAGGTTCCTATTCCAATAATTTATAAAGGAGAAAAATTGAATTATGATTATAGAATTGATCTACTGGTTGAGAATGAGATTATAGTTGAATTAAAATCTGTTGATATATTGCATTCGGTATTTGATGCACAGCTATTAACTTATTTGAGATTATTTGATAAAAAATTAGGACTTTTAATAAATTTTAATGTTCCAAAATTAGTGGACGGATTTAAGAGATTGATCAATGGTTATTTTTAATCTCTGTGTCTCCGTGCCTCTGTGGTGAAAGGATATGACTTATGTTTGAAATAGATTTAGCAAAATTCAGGAAATATGATAAACCTGGTCCCCGCTATACAAGCTACCCGACTGCCCCGCAGTTTAATGAGAACTTTAAAGCAGAGCAGTTTCTTGATGAGATAATAAAAACAAATTACGGTGAAAACCTGCCTGACCTTTCGCTTTATTATCATCTCCCCTATTGCGATACACTCTGCTACTTTTGCGGCTGCAACATGATTATTACAAGAAACCGGAGCCGGGTAAGTGATTATGTTAAATACATAAAGAAGGAAATGGACTTGTTTAGAAGCTATTTACTCCCGGACAGAAAAGTCTCACAGCTTCACTGGGGAGGAGGAACACCGACTCATCTTAATCCCGATGAGATTGCGGACCTCGCATCATTTATAAATATCTCTTTTAATTTTAAGGATGATTCTGAAAATAGCTGCGAAATTGATCCGCGCGGACTTACAAAAGAACATCTTGAAGCTCTCCGCAATAACGGCTTTAACAGGATTAGCATGGGTGTGCAGGACTTTAATGAAAAAGTGCAGAAGTATGTTAACCGCATCCAGCCGGAAGATATTACAAGACAAACAGTGCAATGGGTAAGAGAACTTGGTTTCAAAAGCATTAACCTCGATTTAATTTATGGACTCCCTTTCCAGACAGTTGATTCTTTTGCTGAGACTGTTGAAAAGATAATTGATATTTCTCCCGACAGGATTGCGGTCTTTAATTATGCTCACGTTCCCTGGATGAAAAAACATATGGCATTAATCCACCAGGAAGATTTACCCGCACCTGAAATAAAGCTTGATATTTTAAAGACAACTATTGAACAGCTTACAAGTGCAGGTTATGTTTTTATTGGAATGGACCACTTTGCAAAACCTGAAGATGATTTGGCAATAGCCCTAAAAGAAAAGAAGCTTTACAGGAACTTTCAGGGATACAGCACAAATGCAGATGCTGATCTTTATGCTTTTGGTATAACCGGCATAAGCCAATTGCAGAATATTTATGCACAGAACTACAAAACCGAACGAGAATATTACAAGCTGCTCGATGAAGAAACTCTACCAACGGCAAAAGGCTACCGGCTTACAGAAGATGACCAGATACGCCGATTTGTTATTATGCGGCTTATGTGCGATTTTGAACTAAACTTTGCACAGGTCGAAGAGAAGTTTAAAATAAACTTTAAGGATTATTTCTCGTGGGGATTAAAGAACCTAAAAGAGATGGAAGATGATAACCTTATAGAAATCTCCAACAATGGAATAAAAGTAAAAGATATGGGAAGGCTTCTTATCCGCAACATAGCAATGAACTTTGACGGCTTTATCGAGAGGAAGGAGGATACTGCAAAGTATTCGAGGACAGTTTAAGGGACTAAACTAAATAAAATGAAAGACAAAAAATTATATAATGAGATAAAACAGCTTATAGAACAAGCAAAAAGTTTTGTTGTTCAGAATATTAACACAACTCTTGTATTTACAAACTTCAATATCGGAAGAATTATTGTTGAGAATGAGCAGCAAGGAAGTGAACGTGCGAAGTATTCTGAACAAACTCTTTTGAATTTATCTAAGAAATTGATGAAAGAATTTGGAAGAGGATACACCAAACGAAACCTCGAATTGATGAGAAAGTTCTATGTAACATATTCAAAAACGAAATCACTGATTTCGCAATCCGGAAAAACGAAATCGCCGATTTCGAAATCTAAAATTACCCAATCACTGATTCGGCAATCAGAGGTTGCCAAATCCAAACAGATGACAACTGCGCAATTGGCAATTGCACAATTTGGTGAATTATTTAAGGTAAGCTGGACACATTACATATTCCTGATTCGTATAGAAAATGAAGGAGAAAGAAATTTTTATGAAATAGAAACTGCAAACAATAACTGGTCTGTCCGTGAACTTCAAAGACAATACAACTCCTCACTTTATGAAAGGATTGCATTAAGTAAGGATAAAAAGAAAGTAAAAGAGTTAAGCAGTAAAGGGCAAATAATTACACAGCCGATTGATATGTTAAAAGAACCTTATGTTCTGGAATTCCTGGGACTAAAGGAAGAATCTGTCTATACAGAAACCGAATTAGAAACTGCTCTAATTAATAAGTTAGAACATTTCATTTTAGAATTGGGCAAGGGCTTCCTTTTCCAAAGCAGACAGCAAAGAATAACTTTTAATGGCGAGAATTTCTACATAGACTTAGTCTTTTATAACAGAATATTAAAATGCTTTGTTTTGATTGATTTAAAGATCGGAGAGTTAAAACATAAGGATGTAGGTCAAATGCAAATGTATGTTAATTTTTATGATCGTGAAATCAAGGCAGAAGAAGAAAATAAAACAGTTGGTATAGTGCTGTGTAAAACAGACCAATAAAGCTGTTGTAGAATGCACACTTCCCGAAAATAATAATCAGATATTTGCCAGAGAATACAAGCTATATTTGCCAAGCAAAAAACAATTGCAAGATTTATTACTAGAAAAAATATAAGTGCAATAGATATTGGCAGGCTTCTTATCCGCAACATAGCAATAAACTTTGACGGCTTTATCGAGAGGAAAGAGGATACTGCGAAATACTCGAGGACGGTTTGAGAAAAAATTGAACTTTTTCCAAGTGATCTTTCCATAATTATAAATTATATTTAAGCAACCAAATTAAAGGGTTGCTAATATGGAAGAAAATATCTCACCAAAAGAAATTTCCTTTGTTTGTACCTGTGGTAAAAAACTCCAATTAACATTGATAGGAGGCCAATATCAGTTTTCATGGCAAAACAAATGCGAATGCGGCAGAATTTGGTATCTGGAAGATCTTTCCGTTGAAGAAGAGGAAGTAGATGAAACAGTATGAATATGTAATTAAAGCAATGGAAGATAATGGTGGCTTTGCGACTCTTAGTCAACTTTATCAAAAGACAGATATATCTGGTTGGAAGACAAAATCACCTTTTGCATCCATAAGAAGAATTGTTCAGGACTCAAGGTTCTTTTTTAAAATAAAACCTGGTTTATGGGCATTGAATGACTCCCGTGAAAAGGTTTTAAATTTATTTGACATAAAACCAAACGATACAAAATCAAATGAACGGTTTGAGCATTCTTATTATCAGGGATTGCTTGTCGAATTAGGTAATATGAAAGGATTCAATACTTTTGTCCCCAACCAAGATAAAAACAGAATGTTTCTTACAAAGAAATTGGGTTCTGTATCAACATTAGGAAATATTTATCCTTTCGCTTATGAAGAAGTTTTAATCAGAGCGAAAACAGTTGATGCAATCTGGTTCAACGAAAGAAAATTCCCTCATTCGTTATTCGAGGTTGAACACTCAACCGATTTTCAAAACTCTAT
>JAUSIA010000248.1 GCA_030648225.1 Ignavibacteria bacterium
TGACTGAGTTTTATTTCTTCCTGAGCAGGATTAAAAAATAATTGCAGAGAAAGGAGTGATATTAAAATATTTAAGAGATGGCTCATAGAAAATAATTTTTGTTAATTTTTAACAGGGATGTTGATTTGCTGCCTTTGCAGATTCAACAATAAAATATTTCATTTGATATTTATTAATCGTTCCTGAATTCCCGCTTTTAATTCTTCAAGTATATTTAAGTAATATTCAAAGTGAATATCCTCTTTCATATTATGCTTTCTCATCATATCTTCAATCATCCTATAGCGTTTTCTTTTACCGGTTTCTATATCCAGAATTTTTATTACATAACTCAAAGTATTTTTTTTGAAAACCGTTGCAATATCCCTTCCTAATAAACGAGCTCCTGTTAGGTTAAAATCAAAATTCTCATCTACAAGATCAGCTTCTTCTTCATAAAGTCTTTCAATGTTTCCTGCTTCAAGGTAAGATTCTATCAACAAAACCAAATCCAATGCATCTTTGGAACGTTCCGGATAGCGTTCATTCCATACAACAATTTTAAGTAGAGCTAATGATTGAGGTATAGCAAAATTGATAATAAGGTCAGGATTGCTCTTTACCTTAACAAGATCAGAGTTCTCATACGCTTCTTCAAAACCAAGCACTGTAAATTCCTTTTTATCCTTTGGCCACTTAAATATACCGTTTTCAGATGCAATTTTACCAAATGGAACAATATCAACAGGATAAGCCTTTTCATACAAAAAACGGTGTTCAACCTTTTCATCGGGAGAGAACTTTTTATTATTGAGAAGTAATGAAGAAAAAGACTCTAATATTTTCCAGTTATTAATCTGAATACCAAAATCTATATCATTGGTCGCCCTAAAAATTTTTTTGTTATAAATATATTCAAGAATTATATCTCTGGCTGTTGCTCCTACGATAAAGAATGGAATGTCAAGAGAATCAGCCGCTTCTTTGATTAAAGCAATAATCTCTAAACGATATTTATCAATCTTCCCGGATATATCGAATGACTTCTTTATCATAAACCAATTTGGCAGTTTCAATATTTCTGTTATCCCCGGTGGCGAGAAGATCTGCATATATCAATACAGGATTTACTATATTATTTTTCTCCATAACATCATTAAAGTTCCAGAATTTTTCCAAAACTTCTACATTTCCATGTGGATCATTCTTAAGTTTCAATTGAAGCAAAAGCTTACCATAATTTTTTTCTGCATATATAGTGTGGTTTTGCGGTTTAAGATATTTCGTAAGCAAAGCCGCAGCAGTTTCTCCACCATAAAGACCTTTTATATTAGTTATATCCTGCTGTTTCCACCAATCGGTATTATCAGTTCTGTAAATACCAAGCAATAATTTTGGTCGTAGTAGTTCAGCGTAAAGATTAACCCACCTATTTAACAGTTCTTTTTTATTTATAATTCTTCTTCCCTGTTTACCCATATCTATTAAGTAGCCAAGCTTCTTCAAATCTTTAACAACCAAAGTAACCGCGCCATTAGCAATCATAGCTTTTTCTGCCATCATTCTGTATGGTTTATTTTCCAGTCCCGGATTACAAATCAAAGCATAAATAAGCTGCAAACCTGCAGGCTGAAATGCTCTGACCGGTTTTTCTCTTACAAAGTCTTCTTTTGTTTTATTTCCTTTTATATAAAGAAACAGGTTAGGTAGATTTATAAATGCGTTTCCGGCAGTATCCAGAAATTGCATATTCATTCCTTTCAGTCTCTCAGCTATCTGCGGCGTAACGTAATGTGTAATTAATAATTCATTTCCACCTTTTGTTAGCTCTTTTATCTGATGAACCACAGCACCGAGCGTCTGATTAGTAATATTAATTTTTATTTCAGCATAAAAGTTTACCTTAATCTTTGGAATCCTGACCCGTGCATCAACAATTTTATTCTTTGGAAGCTTAAATTCCTGCTTTATCTCAGTAGCATAGCCGGTTAGTTCTTCAAACTGCTCAATTGCCCTGGCTAATATTTCTTTTTCTGTGTTTCTCATAAGTTTTGTACATTATTTGGGTTTGTACACCCATTGTGAACGTAGCCGAAAAGTGTACAAATGTCAAGGAAGAGCAGCATTATTTTTTCTAAAATATTTTTAACAAGTTATGGATTCAAACACTTGAATTTGATACAACTAAGAATCACCTCGAATTATTCCACCATAAGAATAAGTGAAGTTATTTTGCTGTGGAAAGATTTGATAAGATTTTGTTTGTCCAAAGGAAGCAGTGAAAAATAATTGGAGAGAAACAAATCGAATTAGAATATTTATGGAATACTTCATAGACAGTTATAAATCAAACACATCGTAAATATAATACATCTACCTTAAAATCGAACCAATAATATTTTTATTAAAATATTTTGGGACCAAACCCATTTTGTAAAATCTTTTTACCTGATGGTGCAAGATAAATTATTGCCTTCCTGTATTTTTTCAGTAATTTAAACATGTAATATTATACTAATTCTATTATGTACTACCGAAGAAAAATATTTTTAGCTTTGTTGGAATCTTTCGGGGGATCGTTGGATAGTACCGATTTTGAAAAATTACTCTTCCTTTATTGCAAGAATACTAAACAGAACTATTACGATTTCTTCCCATATAAATTCGGCTGCTTCAGTCATCTTTCTTACCAGGATAAAAGAGTTCTGATAAAATATGGTTATTTAAAAGAGAGTGATAAATTTGAACTTCGTTATTCTAATGAAGGAATGAATTCCAAAAAATCATTTATCAATGAACTTAAAGAAGATGATAAAAAATCATTACAAAAGTTCGCAGCTAAATCGAAAAATGTTCGGGGAAGCAGATTAATTAAAGAAACATATCTTCAATACCCTTCTTACGCGGTTAAAAGTGAAATAGCTGAAAAAATCCTAAACAAAGATGAACTAAGAAAAGTTAAAAATTCTATTTCTACTTTGTGCAATAAAACTCTGTTCACAGCCGGCTACGAAGGATTGACTATTGATGCATATATAAACAAGCTGATTTTAAACAATATTTCTTTGGTAGTTGATGTAAGAAGAAATCCGTTGTCTATGAAATATGGTTTCTCTAAAACAAAATTAAAAATTTATCTTGAGAAAGCGGGAATTAATTATATCCACCTTCCTGAACTTGGGATTGTTTCAAAGCTGCGAAAGAATCTTGAAACACAGGAAGATTACCAGGAGCTTTTTGATTATTATGCTTCTGAAACTCTTCTGCTAAATATTGAAGCAATCAATAAAATTATCACGCTTCTTAACAAATACAATAGAATTACTTTAACATGCTTTGAAGCTGATCATAAGTCCTGTCACCGGCATAAAATAACAGAATGGTTAATTAACAATGGATTTGCTGAGCAAATAATTCATATTTAATTGTTATGGGGATGTGTGTATTTACCAACTGAATTAAAAAATCAAAAAGTCTTAATAACTGTTAAAACTTATCCACTACCATCAAGTAAGTATGAGGAATTAGTTTGTACTGCTGGTTTGTTAGAAGATGGCAAATGGATAAGAATCTATCCCATCCCGTTCAGATCTCTGCCCTATGGAAAAAGATTTGCAAAGTTTCAATGGATTGAATTAAGTCTTATGAGAAACAGTTCAAATGATTTCAGGCCGGAAAGCTATAGACCTATCGGTGATGCAGCTAATTCAATAAAACTTCTT
>JAUSIA010000262.1 GCA_030648225.1 Ignavibacteria bacterium
ATGAGTTCCTCAGGTGAGGAAGGCTCATCATCCCGGTTTATCATTGCGCTTATTGTTTCTGCAAGATCTTCAATGTTGGTGCTCTTTTTCTGAAGCAGTTCTTCAAAAAGTCCATCTATTTTCTTAAGATCGTCCTGGTAATTTTCTTTTCCTGTATAAATTATAATGGGAAGGTTTGAAAATTTATTGCTGGATTTAATAAGCTTGATTAAATCATACCCATTCAGTTCAGGCATATCAAGATCAATTATAGCAAGATCAAGATGAATATCCTCAATCATATCCATCACTTTAGAAGAATGAGATTCAGCTATTGCATTAAATCCCAACTGCAAAACCGCTTCCTTCATCAGGTTTAAAGTTGGAACATCATCATCAACAATAAGAATATTTGAATCTTTCTTAAGCCTGTAGCTTGTAAGAACTTCAACGAGATAATTGTATTTAATCGGTTTTACAAAATATTCCACAGCTCCCATTAAGAATGCTTTTTGCTGCTCCGATTCAATTGAACAGATAATTACCGGTGTGTTTTTTGTATTTTTATGTTCTTTAAAAGTTTTCAGCAGCTCAAGCCCGTTCATATCCGGTAGAACAATATCCATTAACACTGCAAGAAAAGAATCATTCTCAATTGCTTTTAATGCCTGCTCACCTGAGTTTACAATCCTTGGCTGGTATCCCCATTTAGTAAGATAATTGTTTAAGAGCTTGGAAGTTGCATAATCATCTTCTACAACCAGAACATTATTCTTTAGTCCCGGTTTTGGCAATGAACTTATTTGTGTTTCTAAAATGGAGATTGGCTGCATACCAATTGTAAAATTATATGTTACTCCTTTTCCCACAGTGCTGGAAATATTTAAGCTGCCATTAAGATTTTCTATATATCTTTTTACAAGGGTTAAACCTAACCCGGTTATTTGTCCTATTTTAGAATGACCGAGTTCGGTAATGGATGAAGGGCTATATATTTCTTTTAACTTTGTTGAAGTTAGACCTGCACTTGTATCAGATATTTTAAAATTGATTTTTTTAGAATCAGGCTGAGAAACAAGAATGGTAATTTTCCCTTTGCCTGTTAATCTTAAAGAGAAGGTTAGAATATTGAAAAGGATATAACGGAGCTTTTGTGAATCGCTTTTTATTGTTTCAGGGAGATTAGAATCAACATTAACAATAAAATCCAGTTCCTGTTTATTAATTTTATTGCTGAATATATTTATAATATCTTCAATAAAATTTCTGATATTTATATCTGTAAGAGTATCTTTACTTTTCTTTTCATCCAGTTTGGAAATATCAACGAGATCGTTAAGAAGAGAGAGAAGGCTGAAAGCATTCTCTTTCAAAGTAGAAACATATTCTGATTGTGATGAGCTTAGATTATCTTCACTTAAAAGTGAAGCGAAACCCATAATGCTGTTTATTGGTGTGCGTAGGTCGTGAACTATTTCAGTAACAATATTACTTACCGGTGTATTTAAACTGCTGCGTGAACCTTTCCACAAACCGATAAGGTTATTTACAGAAGAACCAAGATGTAATAAATTATTTTTATCATTTTGATTAAAAGGACTATTCTTTGCCAGTTTTATAAGATGATCGCCTCCGGGAGATTTTAAATACAAGCTTCCTTCGGGCATAATAAAATCAGTTGGGAGAATTTTGCAGCCGGAATGAGAATCAAAAATTACAGGTTCAGCATTATTTTTTTTTGAATGACAGTGAGGACATTCTACATTGGTATTTTTTATTAAAGAATTTTTTGCTTTAGAAGATTTTCCTAAAACAGAGAAATTTTCAAAATTAACCTGAAATAAAACAGATGCCTCAAAATCAAATTCACTTACTAAGAATTCGCAAACTAAGTCAGGAAAATTTTGAGAAGATTTAAGTGCGGATTGTAAGAGTTCATTAAATTTATTCAACGATTCGAGTTTTGAGATTTGCATTCAACCAAAGGATTTAATTCTGAAAATAAGTTATAAATAACTTCGTTCAACATTTACAGGACAAATATAATTATTTTGGTCTCAAAAATGAAAGAAGATTAAGTCCAATCCTTTTGACCAAAAGTAAAAACGAGTAGATTTATATTACTTAATTTTTAATAAACAGTAAAATTATTTGTTTAATTAATTAATGCGAAAAAAAATTGTAATTATCGGCGGCGGCTTTGGCGGACTTTCTGCAGCAAAAGAATTTAATGATTTTGACGCTGATATAACTTTAATTGATAAAACAAATTACCATCTCTTTCAGCCTTTGTTATACCAGGTTGCAACAGCGGCTTTATCACCAGCAGATATTGCTGCACCAATTCGCGCGGTTCTTAACAAGCAAAAGAATACTACTGTGGTTATGGATGAAGTTACTGCTATTGACCGGGTAAACAAAAAGGTAATTACAAAAGGTTCAGAATATAGCTTTGATTATTTGATTATTGCAATCGGTTCAAGTCATTCATATTTCGGGAAAGATGAATGGGAAAAGAATGCTCCCGGATTAAAAACTTTGAATGATGCACTTAATATCCGGGAAAAAATTCTTCTCTCTCTTGAATCCGCTGAAAAGATGAACAACCCTGAAGAAACGATTAAATATCTTACCTTTGTTATAGTAGGCGGTGGTCCAACCGGAGTTGAAATGGCTGGTGCAATTGCTGAGATAGTAAAGATCTCTATGATGAAGGATTTCAGAAATATTAATTCAGAAATGACCAAGGTTTATCTCATTGAAGCATTACCAAGACTTCTTACAGCATACCCTGAAGATCTTTATGAAATAGCAAAAAAAGATCTTGAAACTTTAGGAGTTGAAGTTTTGCTTAATACAATGGTTGTTGATGTGAATGATGAGGGAGTTGCATTAAAAGATAAATTTATTCCGACAAAAAATATTATATGGGCAGCAGGTAATACTGTTTCTCCTCTGCTTAAGTCTCTAAATACTGAGCTTGATAAAGCAGGAGGAGTAATTGTTAATCCTGATTTAAGCTTAAAAGATGACTCAAACATATTTGTAATTGGAGATGCTGCTCACTTAAAAGATAAAAAAGGAAATATGCTTCCGGGTATTGCTCCTGTTGCAATGCAGGAGGGAAGATATGCTGCTGGAATTGTTAAAGAAGGAAAAGATGCCGATCTGAGAGAATCTTTTAAATATATTGATAAAGGAACAATGGCAACAATAGGACGGGCTAAAGCTATTTGTTACATAGGCGGGCTTAAGTTTACAGGATTTTTTGCATGGCTAATATGGTGTGTTATTCATATTTTCTTCCTGATATCATTCCGGAACAGGTTTAAAGTTATGGCAGAGTGGGCCTGGTATTACATAACTTTCAGGCATGGAATTAGATTGATTACGGGGCATCCGGAAAAGCAGGAAGAAATAAGAAATTCAAATACACCTGATTAATTTTCCTTAAAATCCTTCATTTCATCAGCAGCCCAAATATTTTGTAAAGCATGCTTCGTTTCCATATCTTAAATATATTTTCCATAAATTTAAACCAAAAATATTATAAGCTTATCAATGGGTTTTGAACAATCTCACTCAATCGTTTCTGCTCTCGTAAAAAATTTCCAGGCAAATGAAAAATATTACATTAGTTCTGACTATTCAGAGATTGATGCCCGCAGGGATTTTATTGATAAATTCTTTTCTGCTCTTGGCTGGGATGTTACTCACGATATTCAGAAGAATCCTTATGAACAGGAAGTACGTGTTGAAAGTATAGTGCAGGTTGCTAATGCAAAAAAAAGAGCTGATTATTCTTTTTATCTCGCACCTAATTTCCGTGATGTTAAATTCTTTGTTGAAGCTAAAAAGCCTTCGCGCAACCTTGAGAATGCAACTGATTTTTTCCAGACTGTATACTATGGATGGAATTCCACTACTCCTATTGCAATTTTAACTGACTTTGAAGAACTAATAATTGTTGACTGCAGATTCCGCCCTGACATTGGGGACATACTAAATACTAAGCTTGAAAAGTTTCATTACACTGATTATTTAAAAGAGGATAAATTCAGAAGAATTTATCATCTCTTTTCACGAGAAGCTCTTCAGGAAAATTCAATTGAAAAGTATGCTGATGCTTTACCGAAACCTAAAGGGAAAGCTGTACAAAAAGGATTGTTCAAGGGTGGTTATCAATCTATAGATGAAGCTTTCCTGCTGGAACTTGACGAGATAAGAGAATCTCTAGCAAAGTCTTTTAAGAAAAATAATGAACATTTATCAAGCGAGGAATTAACCGAAGCTGTACAAAGAACAATTGACCGTCTTGTATTAATAATATTTCTTGAAGATAAGCTGATTGAACCTCACCATTACTTAAGTGAATTTGGTGACAGGAAAACTGCCTGGGAAGATTTTCTTTTAACAAGCCGTACTCTTGATGCAAAGTATAACGGAATAGTTTTTAAGAAACACCAGATAGACTCACATAATATTATTGAGCCTGATAATAAAACTTTTTCATTCATTTGTGAAGAACTTTCTCATCTTAATTCTCCTTATGATTTTGACAAAATACCTATTCATATCCTCGGTTCTATTTATGAAAGATTTCTTGGCAAGATTGTAAACGCTACAAGCAAGAGAGTTACAATTGAAGAGAAGCCCGAAGTAAGAAAAGCAGGTGGAGTTTATTATACACCCCAGTACATAGTAAATTATATTGTTGATAACACAGTTGGAAAACTGATTGAAGGAAAAACACCAAAAGAAATTGCAAAGATGCGTTTTGCAGATATTGCCTGCGGGAGCGGTTCCTTTTTAATTACTATTTTTGAAAGGCTTCTCGATTATCATAAACTTTGGTACCAGGCAAACCCAAAGCAGGCTGAAAAAGATAAATGCGTTTTTGTTGATGGTGCATGGAGATTAACTCTTCTTCAGAAACAAAAGATTCTTCTCAATAATATTTATGGAGTTGATATTGATCATCAGGCAGTTGAAGTAACACAGCTTTCTCTTTACCTAAAGCTTCTTGAAGATGAAACCACTGCAACAGCAAATGATACGTGGGTTTTGTTTAAAGAAAAGCTTCTTCCAAATCTTAGTAAAAATATTATTTGTGGAAACTCTTTAATCGGAACTGATATTTATGAAGGTAACCTCTTTTCTTATGAGGAAGATAAAAAATTAATGCTAATGAACTTTGAAGATATCTTCCCTGAAGTAATGAAGGAAGGTGGCTTTGATGCAATTGTTGGTAATCCGCCTTATATAAATGCTATTCAACTAAGCGATTTATTAGGTAAAGGAACTAAAGATTATTTAAAATCAAAATATGAATCTGCTAAAGGGACATACGATATCTATATTCCATTTTTTGAAAAGGGACTAAAATTACTAAAGAGAAATGGATTACTAGGATACATAACTCCGAATAAATATTTATCTGCTCCTTATGGAATTGCTTTCAGGAAATATATTACAAATGGCTATAAACTAAGCACCATTATAGATTATAGTGCTGTTAAAGTATTTGATAAACCCTCCATTTATCCAATTATAACAATTATTGAAAATAACGTCCCTCTTGGGACATATAATTTTACAACAGAGAAGGTTTTAGGGAAATCAAATTCCAATATTAAGTTCTCAATATCATCGGATACCCTATCGTCAACTGAAGAATATCTATGGGGTTTTATTTTATCAGAAAACATTGAAATGATTGGCAAGATTTTAAGTAAGAGCTCATACCTTTCAAATATTTCCAATGTGAATGCAACATCAACTGCAGCAGAAGCAGATGAATATTCAGAATACATTAAAGAAAGGTTAAAAGACAAAAATCATTTGCCTTTAGTAAATACTGGTACAATAGATAGATATGAATCTCTTTGGGGAATTAATGAGTTATCTAATAAAAAGAAAAAGTATAAAAATCCTGTTATGGATATAAGAAAAATTAGTAAGAACAGAAAAGAACTTTATACCACGCCTAAAGTTATATTTGCAAAAATAGCTTTAAGGGTAGAATGTTTTTTAGATGAATATGGTGAATTTGCATCAATAAATACTAATTGCATTTATAACCCAAACAAAACTATCAGTCTTAAATATCTTTTGGGTCTTATGAATTCAAAACTTATTTCATTTATTTATTCTGAATATTTTTCTGGTTTAAGAATGAGTGGTGGTTATTTTCAGTTTCAGGCTCCTCAATTAAGAATTCTCCCAATCATTATCCCAAATGAAACTACAAAAGATTCTATAGAGAAACTTGTTGATCAAATGATTGAAACACATAAGCATCTGCAGGAAGCCAAAACCGAAAGCGACAAAGAATATCTCCAGAGAAAATGCGACTCTATAGATAAACAAATAGACCAACTCGTTTACCAGCTTTATGGTTTAACAGAAGAAGAAATAAAAATTGTAGAGGGAGTGTGAGTTTAGCTGGTTACGGTAATAGATATTTATCACATAAAGAATTTCTAAGAGTTTGCAAAGATCTAGAAATAAACTCTTTTACTTCTGATATGGATGAACAATGGTTAGAGTTGCTTGAGAAAGAAAAAATTTTATTTCCGAGTTGTAGAATTATATATCCCTTATCATATTTAAAAATTATCAATGATGTAAGATACAATCCATCAAATCCCTATTATGGTAAGAATACATTTTATTTGCCCAATAGATATGTAAGTATTGATAATTTAGAATCTAATCTTCATAATTTTTGGTTGAACAGGAATTTATTCCATATCCTGGATAAACAAAAATCCAAGGTCAGTAAATACATACATAATCCTAAACAAACAAAATTTTATAAATGGAAGAGTTACAAAAAATATGTTGGGCAAATTCAGGGAATGGAAAACTATGAAAGTACAGCTAAACACTACTATTCTTACTGGCAAGTATATCATTTTTATGAGATAACTAAAGCGTGTACTTTAGATTATATAATCAATGTATTTAATGAAGAAATTCGTTCTGAATTATGGCATCCGCGAATTCCTTTAAAAAAAATATTTTCAAGGTCATTACCATTAAAACATAATAACATTAAAGAAAATTTTTGGGGTCAGGCAGAAAATTTTGAAACTTTGTCTTTTTATGTTCAAACTATTAAAAAATATGATTTCCTTATTTCGCAATCTATGATTTATAGTAAAAATAAGTTGGGATACTTAGATGAGGAGTCAACTTTAAAATATTATAAAAGGTTGAAATGTTTAACAAAAATAATAGTTAAGAAATATAATCTTAAACCTGCCGGGACTTACGATTTTCTGAAATTTCTTTGTAAAAAGTATGACGAATATAAAGAGAAAAGGAAGGACAAATTAGTTCAATATATTAAAGAAGATATCTATTATTTAACACAAATGATGCAATATGGTTTTGATCTTGAATTTGAAACAATAAATCAGAAATTAGGAAGAGTAATCTCTGATTTTGGTAATACCTTGGATGTAGTTTTCCCACCAATGTTTGCTAAGGAAAGAGATAGCGTTCTATATACTTTAGATTCTTTTTTATCAAGCGAATTAAATTTTAATAAATACAATAATGTACCAAGAGAAGAAATAAAAGGATTCTTGCACTTTATTGACTCTAATAATTTACAGCTTTTCTACACTTGGACAAATAAATATAACTCAATTAAGTGATCAAACAATTTACCTTCACATCTTCTATCTATCACTCTTTTTTGAGAATATTATTAAAATTATTGCCCGAGCAAGTAATAAAAAGGAATTAGTAGTTTCTTTCAGTGATCGTGTAGAATTGCAACAAACGATTTATAGATTTTTTAAAAAAGAAGGTTGGTATACTGAGCTTCGGAATAATTGGGAATTGACTGAAGTTGTATTTGGTTCTGATATAAGGAAGAGAATATTCAATGAAATTTCAATTGGTAAATTTCACAATAAACAAGAATGGAATGAAATTATTAAAATGTTTTTAGTTAGTGTTTTTGCCCGTAATTTATCAGCTCATGAACAATCTAAAGTAATGCAAATAGATAGAGAAACTTATTTAATTCTCGTCAACAATATTGTAACGGCTATTTGGTTTTCTTGGAAATACGCTGTTAACAGCGGTTATATTTCTGTAAGTAAGTAGATATTAATCTCCCTCATTTGGGTTGGCCCAATAATCATTTCTCCAACCTTAGTAACACCTTTGAGCTTATGAGCATATTAAACCTTATTCCCTTATTCAAAATCTGCCACCTCTAAAAAACAATTCCTAATAATCTAATAAGGTTAACAATGCTGGCGCTGATTAGTTATTAAGGTTCAGCACTTAACCAAATATTCTAATAATTCCAGCAGTTTAAAAGCTCAAATCCACCTGAAAATTAATCCTGTTATCGAGGTTGCCATTTATTTCAGAATCACCTGAGCTTAAAGTTTTTTCTTTTGGTTTGTATGTTTCAGAATATTTGCAGGATAAAACCAGATAGGGAAGTATTTTGTATCTTAAAATAATATACCATCTTATCCCTTCTCCAAACATTGCTATATTAGTTAAGACACCAGTTAAATCATTTTCATATTCATAAAGAGCAGAGTTAAAAGAATCTGTTCTGAAGAAAACTATTCTGACGTAAAGGTTGAGATTAGAAGTTGGGACATATCTTAAATCCTGGAAGAATAAAAATCCATTTTCAGCAAGCTCAGCATCCTTTACAGAATAGATATTGTATTCAAACCTGCTCTTCCATCTTAATGATTTTGAAATTTCATATATAACTTCTCCTCTAATATTTTCCCGATTTCTTTCAGCAATAAGATTTTCGTTATTTATTATAAACTCCAGTTCTTTTCTCTCTTTTTTATAACGAACTCTTGTTTCAACTTTGCTGAAAGGTTTGGATGTAAGCTCGGCAAAGAATTCATTTCCATCTGTTGGCAAAGGATTATCAAAACTTGCATTTGGAAATTTAAATTGGTCATAATAAAGATTGAGAGTTCCGATTGGAAGTCTCCATTTCAAGCCGTTATAAATTCCAAACTCATTTTGTGCTGCACCTGATCTTTCTCCAAAGCTGAAACCATGAATATTTATAAAGTTTGCGGGGTAACTTCTGATTGATGATACAAACTGCAGATTCGAGCTTAAGGAAATTTGAAAATTATTTATTGAAGCAACTGAAGTCCCATTATAAACACCTTCACCAAAAAGATTAATGTTCTCAATGTAAAGATCATAAGCGGCAGATGTATAATTAAACTCATCTCCGCTTATATCAAAAACAGTTGATGGCTGAAAAGGATGATCAAATTTTGAGCGATAGTGTAATACTCCAACCCGAAACAGATCTTCTTTAGCAAAATCTATTCTTCCACCGAAAGTTGTTTCTTCGGCAGTCTTTCTTTTTTGAATTTCAGATTCGGTTCTATGTAAACCATCCAAAGGATTTGAAAGTATTTCACCTGTTGTTTCATCCAAATTTGCGTCAAACTTATTCTTTGAATAAAAAACTGAAACTGAGAAAGGCTCGTAATCAAAAGTTCCTGCTGCACCTCTGAAAAAATTATTTTCAGAAGCGCTTGTGTATGGAATAATTTTTCTTTCGCTTTTCTTAACAGGATAAACTGCATCAGCCCCTTTTGAAAAACCATAGGCATTCCATAAAGCAAGTCCTTGTCCGAATTCTAAATAGTAATCTCCCAGCACTAAGTTTTTAATATATCCCAGATCCTTTGCGAATAAATGAGCAGAAGTAAATTCATTAAATTCTTTTTCACCGGCGTCTTTTTCAGTTAAAATTCCAAACTGGTAATTTTTATCATATTTAACCATCAGTCTGTTATACATATCAATCTCTGAGCCTTCAAATTTATTTTCTAAAAATCCTTTTCTTGTCTGGAGATCATTTGTAACCCGGTTCCTGAAATAAATTTTTGATGAAGATGATAAACTTTCAAATAAATCTTCCTCCTCTTCACCGGGAGTGGAAACAATTGGAGCCGAAACATTTACAAAAGGAATAATTTTTTTTGTTAAGTCTGCCGGGATTTCTCTTATTGAATAGAGTTCATTTACAGAAAAGAATAATCCATATTTATTTCTGTGGTTTATAATCTGTTCTGCAACGGAAAAATCAATAAAAGGAATTTTTTGGAATTCACTTATAACTGCTGTGTTAAGATCAACTGGATTCTGCATAAGATTTTCAAGAATATCATAAAGATCAGAAGATACCTCGTCTTCCTGTGATTCTTCTACAAGCTCATCAAGTACGTCTTCTGCTTTAATATAGTTAGTATCAGTTTGGGAAAAGAGATTTTGTGAGTTTATAATTAAGAAGATAACTGAAATAAAAATTAGGATTTTCATTTTCTTATTGAAGTTAAGCATTATTTATATTTTGAATAGCCACGACCTTTAGAGGCTGTGTGAAAATGAAAATATTGATGGAAGCCGCAGGCTTCAGCCTGCGATAACAGTTTTATTTCGCAACCTGAAGGTTGCGACTACCGGCGTATTTAGAATTTTCGCACAACCTCTTTAAGTCGTGGATTATAGACTTAATAATTATTGGCTTTAGCCACAGTTTCTAATCAATTTTGGCCAAAGCCTTAAGGATTTGGTTAAATTTTATCCCCGACCCTGTCTGCCGACAAGGCAGGCATAAATGTCGGGGCAATTCAAATAAAAATTGTGAAACTTCATTTACTTACCTTGGAAAAGATGTTCTCTTATTTTTGTTGAACGATCTGATTCTTCACCAAAGCTAATTATTACACCTGCCTGGTGTGTTAATCCCAAATCATTATGATTGAACAATGCATAATCAAGACTAAAGATTGAATAATTTATTCCGATTCCTGCAGAATATTTTGAAGGTTCAGTAGAAAAGCCTGTACGGAGAGAAAGATATTTTATTATATCATAATCCAATCCAAACAAAAAAGAAACCGGATACCTTATATCTTTTTCAACTGCTCCATTAATTTTCAGGTTTGATAAAACATCATAACTTATTCCCGAATTAAAAATTATCGGGATCTGATCATCTTCTTTTCCGAAGGTAGCCCTGTTTAAATTATGAATTGAAAATCCAACTCTTAATTCATCAGTTAAATAAACCAGACCCCCGGCATTTATATAAAATGAAATATCACTTCCGTAATTTTGTATTGAAAGGTTGTGAACATTAAGAGCAATTCCGCCAAAAAATTTATTTATATAGTTGTAAGAAAAAGCAGCAAGAAATTTTGTTTCCCTGTAAAGATCGAAACCATACGTCATTGCGCCAATACTAACTGAACCAAATGAGAAGGGTTCATTGTATGCTATAAATCCATTTGCAAGTTCTGTAAATCCGAAAGGCGCAGGGGAGTAATAAACGCCAACTTCTCTCCAATTCATTTGAGCTAAACCAGCGGGGTTATTGAACAATGCAAAAACATCATTGCTTAAAGCAACATCGGAATTTGATAAAGAGATTTGTTTAGCCCCCGGATTTTGCTGGGGATAAGAATAAAAGGAAACAACAATTAAAAAATATAGTAGAAAAATCCGGTTGCCCATTAATTTTCCGGTGTTAGTAAATTTGTTGTGTGATTATATTCAAATTCCTATATTAAATCAACATTCTACAACATTGTTGGGTTCTTGAGATGAAAAAAACATTTCTTCTTCTTTTGAGCCAAAGGCTCATCAGCCTTTGGCTGATATTGATTTCGCCAATTCATTTTGCTCAAGAGTTAGATTGCAAAGTGATTGTTAATTACGAAAACCTTCCTGTGTTAAACAGGGAAATACTTGCTGGTTTTGCCCAGGTTGTTGAAGACTATATGAATATGACAAGATTTGATGAGAAGGACTGGGCCGGACCAAAAATTCCCTGTACAATAAATATTTTCTTTCTTTCAGCTTCAAGTGAAGTAAATTATACTGCTCAGGCTGTAGTTATAAGCCAGAGACCAATATATAATACTATTAATTTCTCCTCGATGTTAACTGTAAATGACAATACCTGGTCTTTTATCTATGAAAGAGGACAAAGTCTCTACTCCAATCGTTCGACCTTTGAACCGCTTACAAGTTTTCTCGATTACTATGCTAATATCATTATCGGTTTTGATATGGATTCATACTTTGAACTTGGCGGGGCACCTTTTTTTTCTAAAGCTTTTAATATTGTTAATCTTGCAAGTTCAAGTGGTTTTCCCGGAGGATGGCAGACAACAAGTTTGTCAACATACAGCAGGTGGAATCTTGTTTCAGATCTTTTAAATGAAAAGTACAGACCATTCAGAGAAGCTCTTTATAATTATCATTATAACGGATTGGATATCTTTCTTGAAAATAAAACTGTAGCTCTTGATCAGATGGCTAATCTTATAAAAACTCTTGAGGAGATGAGAGCTAAAGTTGATTTGAATACAGTTTTAATAAAAACTTTTTTTGATGCTAAATATGGTGAGCTTACGGATTTTCTGAGACATACAAATAATTCTGATTTATTTAAAACCCTTAAGAGAATTGATCCGAGTCATGCTTCAAAGTATGATGAGGTTTTGAATAAAATGCCGTAACGACAGAAATCAGCTTTGAATCAACTTTAAATCTCTTTATCATAAATACGATAAGTTTTATAAAGCTCTCCATTCATAACTTCAGCACCACGCTTCATCATTTCATTATCTTCAAGAACCCAGCTTGCTTCACCAAGATCTATTCCGATATCATGGGCACGGTTCACAATTTCCCAGTAAAAAACTGAGTCTAAACCTTTGCGCTGGTACTCTGGTAAAACTCCAAGCACAATAACCCGTGACCATTTTATTTTTTTCTTTTGAGTCATTAGCTTGATGAAGCCAAAGGGAAAAAGTCTGCCAT
>JAUSIA010000281.1 GCA_030648225.1 Ignavibacteria bacterium
AAACCTGATGATTCCGGATTGGAATAAATCAATTAATGAAGAAGGTCTCTCGCCGGTAGGAAAACCAAGACCAATATGGTTTTTCAATCAGCTAAGTGTGGTTGCGGAAAAATATGGTTTTGACTTTGACACTCCTTTGAAAAAATTAAATGAGGAACAAAAAGAAATTCTTCTGAACGGAACTAAAGAGAAGATACCTTTTTCATATACTTATGGTAATAGTAAACCGGTTACTTATATGCACAAATTTTCCGGACTGAATAATTATTTAAGGAATTATTACCAAAGCACAAGCTCAAATAATATCCGCGAATGGGTTGAATCTTATATGAATACAATCGCCTGTCCAACATGTGGTGGCGGAAGATTAAAGAAGGAATCCCTTGCGGTAAAATTCCAGGAGAAAAATATTAGTGAGGTTACTGCACTTTCTATTCTAAGAGCTAAAGAATTTTTTAATAAGATAAAACTTTCCGGCAGGGATGGCGCAATTGCAAAACCTATCTTCAAAGAGATTTTAACACGTCTTCAGTTTCTCCTTGATGTTGGGTTGGATTACTTAACTCTTGATCGTTCCGCAAGAACTCTTTCAGGAGGCGAATCCCAAAGGATAAGACTTGCTACTCAAATTGGTTCTCAGCTTGCAGGAGTTTTATATGTTCTTGATGAACCAAGTATCGGACTTCATCAAAGTGATAATATTAAATTAATTAAATCCCTTAAGAACCTGAGAGACTTGGGAAATACAGTTATTGTAGTTGAACATGACCGTGAGACAATTGAAAGTTCTGACTTTATGATTGACCTTGGTCCTGGAGCCGGAGAGCATGGCGGAGAAGTTTGTGTTGCCGGTTTAACGGAAGAGCTTATTAACTCTGAAAACGGGTTTGATTCTGTTACTCTTTCTTACCTGAAAAATAAAAAAGAAATAAAAGTACCCGATGAAAGAAGAAAAGGAAATAGTAAATTCATTATACTAAAAGGTGCGTCAGGATATAACCTTAAAAATGTTGATCTCAGAATTCCTCTCGGCACTTTAACTCTAATTACCGGAGTGAGTGGTTCGGGGAAATCAACTTTGCTTAATGAAACTCTTGTTAAAATTCTGATGCGGGAGATTTACAAATCAAAAACAGTTCCTCTTCCTTATAAGTTTATAGAAGGTCTTGAGAACATTGATAAAGTAATAGAAATTGATCAGGCACCAATAGGAAGAACTCCAAGATCAAATCCGGCAACTTATACAGGATTATTTACATTCATTCGGGATCTTTACTCACAGCTTCCCGAATCTAAAATGCGCGGTTACACCACAGGCAGATTTAGCTTTAATGTGGAAGGAGGAAGATGCGAAGAGTGTGGAGGAGATGGGCTTAAAAAAATTGAGATGAATTTCTTACCTGATGTTTATGTACAATGCGATGTTTGTCGTGGTAAAAGATACAACAGGGAAACCCTTGAAGTTTTATATAAAACAAAATCAATTGCTGATGTTCTTGGGATGACTGTTGAAGAAGCATTAGATTTTTTTGAAGAACTTCCAAGAATCAAAAGAAAACTTAAAGCTATAAATGATGTTGGATTGGGATATATTAAGCTTGGTCAGCAGGCAACAACATTATCCGGCGGAGAAGCGCAAAGAGTTAAACTTGCTACTGAATTGAGCAAAGTGAGTACTGGAAAAACTTTATACATTTTAGATGAACCAACAACCGGGCTTCATTTTGAAGATGTGAATATTTTATTGAAAGTTCTTAATAAGCTGGTTGATAAAGGAAATACTGTTGTTGTTGTTGAACATAATCTTGATGTAATTAAAACAGCAGACTGGATAATTGACCTTGGTCCTGAAGGCGGGGAAAGAGGTGGAAAAATAATAGCAGAAGGAACTCCTGAAGAAATTGTTAATAATAGAAAAAGTGTTACGGGGAAATTTTTAAAGAAGGAGTTAAGAATATAAAATCTTAATTTAAAGCTAAATTTACTAGGAGACTTTTTCTTTATATTTCCTTACCTCTTTATTTATCTTATCAGATAAATTATCCTTGGCCACATCTAAATCATAATCTATTTGTAGTCCTAGCCAAAATTGGGGTGACATATTAAAATATTTTGCCAGACGCAGAGCTGTATCAGCGGTAATTCTTCTTTTCCCAAGAACAATTTCATTTATTCTTCTTGCAGGAACACTGATATCCAAAGCTAATTTATTTTGACTTAATTCCATAGGTTTCAAAAAATCTTCCAAAAGTATTTCACCCGGGTGTAATGGTTCCAACTTTTTTGTCTTCATAATTATTTACTCCTAATGATAATCTACTATTTCTACATTATAGGCATCATTGTCCTGCCAAACAAAACAAATCCGCCATTGATCATTAATTCTAATACTATATTGACCTTTCCTGTTCCCTTTTAATGCTTCCAGGTGATTTCCTGGCGGCACTAATAAATCTCTTAACTCCCTAGCTCTATTTATCATTCTCAATTTTCTGAGAGCAATTCTTTGAATTTCCTGTGTGAATTTTCTAGAATAAAAACGATTAAATATTTTTTGAGTTTCTTTACAGCTAAAGGTTCTAATCACATTTTCAAAATATAACGCTGCTTGTTAAATATCAAGTTAAACCTTTTTTATATAGATTAAATCTTGCTCTGAATTGCGAATTTAATTTTGGAGGAGGAGAGAAATAATTTCCCCATCGTAAAATCCTTGAGAAGATTAAAAAAGAGAAGGCTGGGAATCCACCTAATCAAATGTATATGGATCTGCTGATGATCTTAAACTTTCATCCAACAAATTTAAAGCATCCATATCTTCTTCACTTATTTTAAAATCAAAAATATCTGCATTCTCTTTTATTCTTTCAGGATGGGAAGATTTTGGAATCACAATAACATTATGCTGAAGCGACCATCTAAGCATTATCTGTGCAGGGGTTTTTCATACTTCCCCGATAATTCTTTTATTCCCTCGTGTTTGAATTTTTTTCCTCGTGTAATTGGTGTATATCCTTCAACATAGATCTCATAGTTTTTACAGAAATTCAATAATTCATTTTGAAAAACAAATGGATTGAACTTGATTTGGTTTAATGATGGCTTAACTGAAGAATTTTCAAATAATTCTTTTAAATGATTAATTGTATAATTGCTAACTCCAATAGCTTTACATTTATCCGTTCCTAATAATTCTTCCATTGCTTTCCAGGATTCATCTCTTCCTCTTACAGGCCAGTGAATTAAATAAAGATCTATGTAATCGCAGTCAAGCTTCTTCAAGCTTTCATCAAAAGCTTTAAACGTTGATTGATAACCATGATCTGAATTATCAAGCTTTGTTGTAATAAAAATTTCTTCTCTGGGGATTGAACCGCTTTTAATTGCTTTCCCTATCTCTTTTTCATTTCCATAAGCTGTTGCCGTATCAATTAACCTGTATCCAATATTAAATGCCGTATGAATCGCTTCATCAACTTCTTTTTTCCATGAAATACCATATGTTCCTAAACCGAGGTAAGGAATTTCGACTCCGTTATTTAATTTTATTCTGCTATTAATATCTAACTGCATAAATCTCTCCTTCTTATTCTCTTAAAAGATAAAGGAGTTAAATAAAGAATCAATTTTAAATAACATATATGTAATGTGTATGAATGATTTAATAGCTCAAGTTTACACAAAATTTGTTCTTGAATAGCCACGACCTTTAGGTCGTGGAATGAATAAACACCAAAATAAAGCGGGGCTTCAGCCCCAGACCAAGAGAATTATCTGTGGCTAAAGCCAATGTTATTTTTTAATTATTCCACGAGCTAAAGCTCGTGGCTAAAAAATTTAATTTTTACACAACCTCTAAAAGTCGTGGTAGTTCATAATATCATTAAACATAAGGAAAGTAATCACAAAGCTAAAACACATCAAGAAGCTTGAGTGCCATAATAAAAACAGTTACTATCAAAGCTGTCTTTATAAATGATTCGCCCTTCCTGATTGAAAGTTTAGCTGCCCACCATGCACCAAATGCATTTCCTGCTGCAAGACTGACTCCAAACTGCCAATTAATATTTCCGGTTATTAAAAAGACAACAAATGCAGGGATTGTCAGTATCAGAACTATAAAAACCTTATGCATATTTACAATTATAAGGTTTAGCTTCATCAGGTATTGGAGAGCAGCCATGATCATAAAACCAATTCCAACCTGAATGAAACCTCCGTAGAAACCTATTCCGAACATTGATAGATGAACTGTCCAGGGAATTTTATCTGAGCTTTCATTTGATCTGATCTTAGGATTTGGAATTACCATTGATATTATGACTCCAATCATAATAATACCCAATATCTTCTCAAAGAGTTCATCACCAATACTTAAAGCAAAAAAAGCACCCGCAATTGTGCCAGGCAGAGTTATTAAAGAGAGTTTCATACTCAATCCAAATTGCTGATACTTCTCTCTCTTGAATGCGTATACAGCAGAAACATTCTGCATAATTACAGCAATACGGTTTGTACCATTAGCAACTGTAGAATCAAGTCCGAGAAAAATTAATGCCGGAAGTGTGAGTGATGAGCCGCCGCCAGCGACAACATTCATAAAGCCGCTGACGGCGCCAACACCGAAAAGAATTAATGCAGATGTTAGATCAGACAATTAGTTTAGGGTTTTGTTAATTGGGCAATTACTAATTTACTCTGTGCGTAAAGTGAGTTAATAAATAATCTCAGACTAATAATTCATTATTTCAAATTCATTTTCCTGGAAAATATTATTCTGATTAATATTCACCTTATTCTTTATTATCTCCAGGAATTCGGGATTTAATTCAATGCCAGTACAATTTCTTTCCAACTCATTCGCAGCTTTCATTGTTGAACCGCTTCCGAGAAAAGGATCGAGAACCCAATCATTCCAATAAGAAAACATTTTTATTAATCTTTTCGGTAGTTCAACAGGATAAGCTGCACAGTGTTTATCTTCCACTCCGTTAATATCATTCCAGATCGCATCACGGAATTTCCTGAATTCTTCAATCTCAACTTTAGATTTTTCTTTTATTTCTTTAGAAACTTTTCTTGTTCCAACTTTTCTGAAAATATGAATCTGCTCTACAGCATTAGAGATCATAAAATTTGTTGGATACGGATAACTGCCAAATAAAACAGAGCCATCTCTTGAAGTTGTCTTTTGCCAATAAATAGTTCCCATAAATTTTAAGTCGTCTATTTCATTTAGTTACTGCCAGAGAAGCATCGAAATATTCGCTGTTGTTTTCCTTTTTTCATCAGGTTCATTGTAATAAACGTTGGCAATATTTAATGCAAGCTTACCATCAGGCAGAAGTATTCTTGTAACTTCATTCCATATTTTTGCTAATTTAGATAAATATTCTTCAAGCG
>JAUSIA010000282.1 GCA_030648225.1 Ignavibacteria bacterium
TGGATACGGCGGTTCCTGTTTTCCAAAGGATGTAATGGCTTTATGGAATACGGCAAATGAAAATAAATATGACTTCAGCATTTTAAATTCTGTAATTAAAGTTAATAAGAGACAGATCGAATTATTCTTTGATAAGATATTAAAACATTATAAAGACAGTATTTCAGGAAAACATTTTGCAGTTTGGGGTTTAGCATTCAAACCAAATACTGATGATGTTCGCGAAGCCCCCGCACATGCTTTAATAAAATTATTATTAGAAAAAGGCGCAACTGTTTCGGCTTATGATCCTGAAGCTGTTGAAACAACGAAAGCTGTTTTGGGTGATGATATAAAATATGCTGCACATGCATACGATGCCCTTGATAAAGCCGATGCACTTATTATTGTTACTGAGTGGAATGAATTCAGAACACCAAACTTTTCAAAAATAAAAGAAATGCTTAAAGAACCTGTTATCTTTGATGGCAGAAATCTTTATGACCTTGATAAAATGAAAGAAATGAAATTTAATTATTATTCAGTAGGTAGAGAAAAAATTAAGAACTAAGTATTGTGATAAATAGAGAATATGAAAAAGCAAACACATTATCAGACAGTAATAAGAGATGGTGGTTTGCACTTTATACAAAACCAAGAAGTGAATTTAAAGCTGCTGAACAGATTCAGGCCGCAGGTGTCCAATATTATTTACCTTCTATAACTAAGGTAAAGCAATGGAGTGACAGGAAGAAGAAGGTAACAGAACCTTTATTAAGGGGTTACATTTTTATCTTCGCAAATGAGAAGGAAAGAATTATTTCCCTCGAACAGTATTCTGTTGTAAGATGCATTAGTGAAAGAGGGAGACCTGCAAAAATTCCTGAGTGGCAGATTGATAACTTAAAGAAGATGTTAAGCACTGAATCTGATGTTCTTGTTAAGGAAGGTCTTGTTCCCGGGGTTAAGATAAGAATTAAAGAGGGACCTTTTGAAGGAGTTATTGGAACACTCCAGGAAATTGGTAACGATAAAACCCTTGCAGTTACTATTGATCTTCTGAACAGGTCTGTTATTGCTCATCTTCCTAAAGAAAGTATTGTAGAGATTATTAAAGGTTGATCTTATGCTTAATCAGAAAGATTTATCATTGCTTTTAAAAGGTGATGTAGTTGATCATTATTTATTGATAAGGAAGTTTGAAGTCCGTTTAAGCCGCCAGAACAAACAATATCTGAATATGGAGCTTGGGGATAGATCCGAAACTCTTAATGCAAATATGTTTGATAACTATGAGGAGATATGCAGCGCTTTTAAAAATGGCAATCTTGTAAAAGTTAAAGGAGTTATTGATGATTACCAGGGTTCAAAGCAGATAAGAGTAGCTTCAATCACAGCGGTTGATCCTTCAGATAATATTTCTATTAATGATTTTCTTCCTAAATCTTTAAGAGACCTAGAGGATATGAAAGGAGAATTTTTAAGAAGAATAAATTCTCTTTCAAATTATTATTTAAAAGCTTTAATGAAAAAAATATTTGAGGGAGAAAGGTTTGAAAAATTTGCAACTGCTCCTGCAGGAAAATCCTGGCATCATGGTTACATTCATGGATTGATTGAACATACTTTGGAAATAATTAAAATATGCGATTTGATGTGCGATATTCATCCTGAATTAAACAGGGATCTTCTTATCTCCGGTGCAATGATGCATGACTTTGGTAAAACTGAAGAGCTGAAATATGATGGTGTTTTTGAGTATACTGATAAAGGAAAGCTGATTGGGCATATAGTTATCTCTGCAATGATAATTAATGATGAAGTAAATAAGATTCCCGGATTCCCTGAAGATTTAAAAAATTGTCTGCTTCATATTGTACTCAGCCACCAGGGTAAGCTTGAATATGCCTCTCCGGTAGTTCCAAAAACACTCGAGGCAATTGCACTTTACCAGACAGATGAGTTAAGTGCAAAAGTGAATGCTTATAAAAATGCTCTTTCAACGCAGGTTAAAATAGAAAGTAAATGGACAAACTTCCTCAACCTTGCTTCGACAGATCTTTTCAATCACGGAATTACACCGGAATTAGAAGAACAGATTAATAAAACTTTATTTGACTAATAGATTCTTAGTGATTCTTTGTGTCCTCCGTGTCTCTGTGGTGAAAAAATCTTCTACATAAATGCAAATAGACAAAAAGTTAATTGAGAAATTAAGTAATAGTAAATCAGTGGTTTTCTTCACTGGTGCAGGCATTTCTGCTGAAAGCGGTATTCCAACTTTCAGAGGGAAAGATGGAATATGGAACAAGATAAAACCTGAAGAGCTCGCAAGCTTTAATGCATTCCTAAAAAATCCTGAACTTGTGTGGGGATGGTATAATTACAGAAAAAAAATAATTCATCAATCTCAGCCTATCCCTGCACATATTGCAATTGCAGAAGCAGAAAATATTTTTCCTGAAGTTACAGTCATAACACAAAACATAGACAATCTACATCGAAGAGCAAGTAGCAAAACTGTTTTTGAACTTCATGGAAATATTGAAAGAAACTACTGCATTAAGTGCAAAACATTTTATAATGAAGAACTTGATTTCAGCAGAGGAGTTCCAAAATGCAAATGCGGAGGTTTAATACGACCTGATGTTGTATGGTTTGGTGAATATCTTCCGGAAGATCAATTCG
>JAUSIA010000288.1 GCA_030648225.1 Ignavibacteria bacterium
ATAAAACTTACATTTAATAATGATGTTGATGAGACTTCCGCAACTGCAAAAGAAAATTATTTATTTGAACCTGTGAATCACGTTTCTGGTGTTGAGATAGATAACTCAAATAAAAAAGTAATATATCTTAACCTTGATGGAAAAAGACCGATAGGTTCAATCGGCAGGGAATACAGGTTGAGAGTTGTTAATCTTAAATCATCTCAAGAGACTGGAAGTTTAGCAATTAATTCAGGTGCAGGCAGTTATGTTGTGCTAACCTCTTTTGCTAAGGATCTTTCAGATGTTTATGTTTATCCAAATCCTGCAAATATAGAAAGAGGAATAGTTACATTTGCGAACCTTCCAAAACGGGCAAAGATAATAATCTTCAGTTTGAATGGTGAAAAAATTAATGAGATTGAAGAAACCGATGGTAATGGCGGTGTTGATTTCAAATTGAGTGATCAAACCGGTGAGACACTTGGCTCCGGAGTATATATTTATAGGATTGTGATGCTCGATGATTCAAATAATGAAGTAGAGGAGAAAATTGGCAAGTTTGCTGTAATAAAATAGATGTTTAGTAACAGTAAAACATTTACTATTTCCAATCTTCTAAGCTTAGTCCGACTTCTGTCAGCCGTTCCCTTGTGGTTTTTATTCGATGACCTGGATAATTTAAATACCCGTTTCACTATCCTGGGATTTGCATTTCTGGGCATAGCAACTGATTATCTTGATGGTTATCTTGCAAGAAAGTATGACCAGGTATCGGAAGTCGGTAAGATATTAGATCCGATTGCCGACAAAGTTTTAATCGGTGTTGTGGTAATAAAATTGTTCATACTGGATGAAATACCCCAATATTTTTTCTATATGGTGATAGGAAGAGATCTTCTGATTTTTATTGGAGGTATAATACTTTCAGCAAGGATTGGAAAGGTTCTTCCATCCAATATGATTGGTAAAATAACAGTTACTGTACTTTCATTATTATTAATTTTAGTTATAATACAAATTGATAAAAGCAGTTTGATTTTTCAGTCAGTTTATTTCAGCACATTAATTCTAATTATTGTTTCTTTTATTACCTATTTAATAAGAGCATTTGAATTTATAAATAAGAAGAACTATGAGTCTGTTTGATAATATAAATTTTAAGAAACTTAAAGAAGGTCTGGCAAAAACCAGAACCAAATTAATTAATTCAATTACTGAAACAGTAAGTGGTAAAGCAGTAATAGATAATGCAACTCTTGATGAGATAGAAGAAATTTTAATTACATCCGATATTGGATTTGATACCACAGAAATAATAATTGGAAAAGCACGCAAAACATTAAAGGATGAGAAGGACCGTTCTGCAATTAATGTTGTCGAAACTGTTAAGAAGGAGTTATCTGAAGTTTTAAAAAGTAATTATACTTCCAACGGAGATGATGTAAATAAATTTAAACCCTACATCATTCTGGTAGTAGGTGTAAATGGAGTAGGGAAGACAACTACAATAGGTAAGCTTGCTCATAACTTTAATAAAGCAGGATTAAAAGTTATAGTTGGTGCAGCAGATACATTCAGAGCTGCAGCAAATGAGCAGCTTGAAATCTGGGCTAACCGTGCCGGTGTTGAAATCTATCAGAAAGAAAAAGGAAGCGACCCCTCGTCAGTGGCATTTGATACAGTTAAAAAAGCTCAAAAAGAAAATTTTGATATTGTCCTGATTGATACCGCCGGGAGGCTTCATAATAAAACACATCTTATGGATGAACTTGGTAAGATTAAAAGAGTTTTAGCAAAAGTTATTCCGTATGCTCCCAATGAAACCCTATTGGTTCTTGATGGTACAACAGGTCAGAATGCTGTATTTCAAGCTGAAGAATTCAGAAAAGTTACAGACATAACAGGTTTAATAATAACCAAGCTGGATGGAACCGCCAAAGGTGGAGTTGTGTTTCAAATAAGTTCTAAACTTAAAATACCTGTTAAATATATAGGTGTTGGTGAAACTATTGATGACCTTCAGACTTTTGATCCTGATTTATTTGTATCAGCTTTATTTGAGACGAGCTAAAAAACAAAAATATGAATGAAAAAGCCCAGGACTTAGAGTAATTGATTCCCCATGAACAAAAAAGAAGAAAAGACATTTCCAAAATTGCAGGCGAGTACTTTTAAAAGTTATTACCTACTTTATAGCTAAGTTTACATAATATATATTATCGGACAAGAATTGAATTATAATAACTAATACTTATAGAATCCTTCTCCAGACTTTCTACCAAGCTTACCTGCAGCAACCATCTTCTTTAATAAAGGACAAGGTCTATATTTAGGATCGTTAAAACCATTATATAATACTTCCATTATTGCCAGGCATACATCAAGTCCTATAAAATCAGCAAGCGTTAATGGTCCCATCGGATGATTCATTCCCAGTTTCATTACAGTATCAATACTCTCAATTGATGCCACACCTTCCATTAAAGTAAATATCGCTTCATTTATCATCGGCATCAGGATGCGGTTAGATACAAAACCAGGATAATCATGAACCTCAACAGGAACCTTTTCAAGCTTTGAAGTGAGATCTTTTATTTGCTTGAATGTTTCATCACTTGTGGAATACCCCCTGATAATCTCAACTAACTTCATAACAGGAACCGGATTCATAAAGTGCATACCTATAAATTTATCCGGTCTACCTGTCATTGAAAGTTCGGTGATTGATATAGAAGATGTGTTAGAAGCAAATATAGAATCCGATTTAACTATATCATTAAGCTTATTGAATATATTTAACTTAGCTACTTTATTTTCATAGATAGCTTCGATAATTAAATCCGAATCAGATGGAGTGTTTTCTATGCCGGTTATAGGTTTGATTCTTTTTAAGGTATTTGATTTATCGTCTTCAGTTATAGTATTCTTTTTAATTTGTCTATCCAGATTAGATGAAATTGTTTTAAAAGCTTTGTCAGCTAACTCTTCATTCATTTCTATAAGATTAACATCAAAATCTTTCATTGCAAAAACATGTACAATTCCATTACCCATAGTTCCACCGCCAATAACAGATATCTTATTAATCTCCATAGATATCTCCTTATTTATAATTTTTTATAATCAAAGCTGAAGCTTCACCACCACCAATACAAAGTGAAGCTAATCCGTATTGTACATTCTGGCGTTTCACCTCATGAATCAATGTAACCAGAATGCGTGCTCCGCTTGCCCCAATAGGATGTCCTAAAGCAACCGCACCACCATTTACATTAATTTTATTTGCATCTAAACCAAGTAACTGATTAACAGCCAATGAAACAACAGCAAATGCTTCATTGATTTCAAATAAACCAATATCATCTTTATTTAATCCTTCTTTCTTTAATACTTTTGAAATAGCATCAGCAGGTGCTGTTGTAAATTCGATTGGAGCTTTCGCCGAAGAACTCTGGGCAACTATTTCTACTAAAGGGGTTAAACCCAACTCTTTTGCTTTCTCTTCAGTGGTAACAATTAAAGCAGCAGCACCATCATTAATGCTTGAAGCATTGGCAGCTGTTACAATACCTTCTTTCTCAAAAGCAGGTCTTAATGAAGGAATCTTATCAAATCTAACCTTATACGGTTCTTCATCTTTATCAACCTCTGAATCCCCTGCTTTATTATTCACAACAATCTTTTCAATTTCATTATTGAACTTACCATTTTTTTGTGCATCAATTGCTTTTTGATACGACTTAATTGCAAATTCATCAAGTTGTTCCCTGGTAAAAGAAAATTTCCTTGCACAATCTTCAGCACAACTACCCATATGAATATTATTATAAACATCCCACAATCCATCAAGAATCATTGAATCTATTATCTCACCATTTCCTAATCTATAACCATTTCTGGCTTTAGGAAGAACATAAGGTGCATTACTCATACTCTCCTGCCCCCCTGCTATTATTATCTCAGCATCTCCTGCCAAAATCGCTTGTTGAGCCAGCATTACTGCTTTTAATCCGCTGCCACACATTTTATTTATTGTCATACATTCTATTTTATTAGGTAAACCTGCAAATAAAGCCGCCTGACGTGCTGGGGACTGACCTTGACCACCGGTTAGAACATTTCCAAATATAACTTCATTAATAATTCCAGGATCTATTTTGGATTCTTCAAGAACAGCTTTAATAGCAAAGCTGCCGAGTTGCGCAGCACTAAAAGAAGATAAAGTTCCGTTAAAAGATCCTATGGGGGTTCTTTTAGCATTTGTAATTACAATCTTTTTCATTTTTAAACCTGTTTAAATAAAATATAAATTCATTGTTATAAAGTTAAATAAATTGAATTAAAGAATCAGAATTTAGGAGAGCTTATTTGCTTATCCTGTTTGTTAAAGATGCCAATTCAAAAACAAGATTTAAGCAAATAACATTGAGGTTAATATTATTTCTAATGACAGAAGACAAATAATCAAGCTTTTTTATCACTTCATTCAATTCAATATCCGGGAATTTTGAATTAAACTTTATTATTGTTTCCAGATGAGTGTTAAAGTAAAAATCATTCACATTTATTCTATGTTTTAAAATGTCATTCAGCCAGGAAATTATCATTTTTATTAAAAGCTTTATTGAGCCGGCGTCATTTTCTGATAAGTATGGATTTAATTCATTGAATGCAGAATTAAATTTTCCTCCCAATGAATACCTCATAAAAGATATTGTCTTTTCCTTTAAATTCTCAAAATCATTTTCTATTAATTCAATTGCTTTGGTAACAGAGCCATCGGAAAAAGGTGAAACATCAACTGCGATTTTCTCAGGGATATCAAAACATTCCATCAATACCCTACAGATGTGTTCATTCTTTAATGGTTGTAAATTGACTCTCCAGCAGCGGGACTTTATAGTTTCTCTTAATAAATCGGGGTATGGAGTTAATAAAATAAATATTACACCTTCAGGAGGTTCTTCAAGATTTTTTAACAAAGCGTTCTGCGATTCTTCATTCATCAAGTGTGCATCAGAAATAAGAATGAACCTGTATTTTATATCTGAATAATTCAGCGATAAGAATTTTCCAATTTCCCTGATGCTGCTGATTTTGATTATGTTAGCCCGGTTCAAAGAAATTTTATAGTAGGGATTTTTAATTTTTTTCTCAAGTTCAGATTTTAATTCCAGGATTTCGTCCGGATTAAATTTTTCAATGGGACCACTTGTATCGGTTTCATTCTTTCCTCTTGGAAGGGGTATTACATACTTAATAAATGGTTCGGTTAGGTTTGTAATCTGGTTATTTACAAATGAAGATTTTTCGGGAAAATTTTGAGAATTCAGAAGTTGTGCGAAACGAAGAGAAAGAAAATACTTTCCTACTCCATCAGGTCCATTAAATAAAAAAGCATGTGGTATTCTCGAAGAAATTATTAGTTGTGATAGGATTTCTTTTGCCGGTTCCTGA
>JAUSIA010000312.1 GCA_030648225.1 Ignavibacteria bacterium
TTAAAGGGTCTTAAATAATGCATGTCTTCTTCGTGATCATCAAAACCAAGAGAACCATCACCGTAAGTGGCTGCAGATGATGCATAAATAAAACGGACTTCTTTTGTTAAGCAGTATTCGGCAAGTTTTTTTGAATACTCAAAATTATTTCTTAAAAGAAGATCAGCATCTTTTTCAGTTGTAGATGAATTTGCCCCCATATGAATAATAGTATTTGGAGTTTCTATAGAAGATGTTTCTAATAATTTTATAAAATCATCTTTATGAATGAAATCTCTGTAATTCAGCCCTACCAGGTTTTTCCATTTTTCGTCAGTCCCCAAACTATCGACAACAATTATTTCATCTTTATTAAGGGTGTTGAGCCGCCATACAATTGCGCTGCCTATAAAGCCTGCGCCACCAGTTACAACTATCATTTGGTTTAATCAATATATTTTTAATAGAAACTAATTTAATTATATTTGTTTGCCTTTTCAAAGAAGCTGGATTGGCGAAATCCCTTTCTTCCATCTTAATTTTTTTTGTAAGAAGGATAAATTTGCTTATATAATGTATAAGCCATATTATCATTGACAAAACAGCAATATTTTTTATATTTGAATCAGCGTTTCATAGGTTCTTATTAAAACTTTATTCTTATCGAGAACGGCTTAGGGAACAGGCCCGAAGACGCCGTAGCAACCGGTTCTGTAAAATTTTGCAGGACGTCAGGTGCTAATTCCTGCCCCGCGATTTTTATCGTGGTGGAAAGATGAGATGAAGAAGGATGCATTTGTAGCCTCTTCTGATCATCGGAAGAGGTTTTTTATTTTAAATAAACTATGTTACAGGTGTATGTGCCAGTCACCTGTGTTAATCTTTAACTATTTAAGTATGTTTTAAGGTGACTGGCACATGCAATAGGATTGTGCAAGCTGGATTAAATAAATATGAGTTCAACATTCGAAATATTAAATAAATTATTAAATGAGCGGATCCTTGTTCTCGATGGCGCAATGGGAACAATGATTCAGCAGCATCAATTGTCAGAAGAGGAATTCAGAGGCGAGCGTTTTAAAGATTATCCGTATGACCTTAAAGGCAATAATGATCTTTTAAGCATTACAAAGCCTGAAGTTATTAAGGAAATACATAAAGCCTATCTTTCTGTAGGCTCAGATATTATTGAAACAAATACATTTAATTCAACTGCAATCTCGCAGGCTGATTATAAGCTTGAAGAGCTGGCATATGAATTGAATTATCAGGCTGCAATTAATGCAAGAGAATCTATAGATGAATTCTTAAAAGAAAACCCTGCCAGCAAAGCACGTTTTGTTGCGGGTGCATTAGGACCAACAAATAAAACCTTATCTCTTTCACCAAAGGTAAATGATCCTGGTTACCGTGCAGTTACTTTTGATCAAATGGTGAAAGCATATTATGACTCAGTAAAAGGACTTGTTGATGGCGGAGTTGATATTCTTTTAATAGAGACAGTTTATGATACACTAAATGCAAAAGCAGCAATTTATGCTGTTGAAGAATATTGTTCAGAAATCAAAAAAGATATTCCCGTTATTGTTTCCGGAACCATAGTAGATCTTAGCGGGAGAACGTTATCGGGACAGACAACAGAAGCATTTTTAATTTCAGTTTCCCACACAAAAAATCTTTTATGTGTTGGTCTTAATTGCGCTTTAGGTGCTAAACAGATGAGGCCATTTATTCAGGAATTATCAGACAAAGCTCCCTTTTATGTGAGTGTTTATCCAAATGCAGGTTTGCCTAATGAGATGGGAGAGTATGATGAATATCCTGAAGCAATGGCAAAAATGATTGAAGATTTTGCTGCAAGCGGATTTGCAAATTTAGTTGGCGGATGCTGCGGTACTACTCCTGATCATATAAAAGAAATATCATCCGTAGCATCGAAATGTAAACCAAGAAAAATTCCAGTAGTTGAAAAATATTTGAGACTAAGCGGAATTGAACCTCTTGTTATTCATCCTCAAACAAATTTTGTAAACATTGGTGAGAGGACAAACGTAACCGGCTCAAAGAAGTTTGCTAATCTGATTTTATCAGGGGATTATGAAGGTGCACTTGCAGTTGCACGAAACCAGGTTGAGGGAGGTGCACAGGTTCTCGATATTAACATGGATGAAGGTCTTCTTAATTCAGAAGAGGCGATGACTAAGTTTGTTAACCTTCTTTCTGCCGAACCGGACATAGCAAAACTTCCTTTTATGATTGATTCGTCAAAATGGTCTGTTATTGAAGAAGGACTAAAGTGTTTACAGGGGAAAGGAATTGTTAATTCTATAAGCCTGAAAGAAGGTGAAGAAGTATTTAAAGAACGTGCAGGGAAAATATTACAATACGGCGCAGCAGTTGTTATTATGGCTTTTGATGAGAAAGGTCAGGCTGATAGCTTGGAAAGGAAAATTGAAGTTTGCAAAAGGGCGTATAATATTCTTACAGAAGAAATAGGTTTCCCTCCACAAGATATAATTTTTGATCCGAACATTCTTACAGTTGCAACAGGAATTGAAGAGCATAATAACTATGCTGTTGATTTTATTGAAGCTACCCGGTGGATAAAACAAAATCTTCCCAAAGCCAAAGTAAGCGGGGGGATTAGCAATATTTCTTTTTCATTCAGAGGGAATAATATTTTACGCGAAGCAATGCACTCTGCTTTTCTATTTCATGCTATTAAAGCCGGGCTTGATATGGGAATTGTGAATGCAGGGCAGCTTGAAGTATATGAAGAAATCCCAAAAGACCTTCTTGAGCTTGCTGAAGATGTTCTTCTAAACAGGAGAAAAGATGCAACTGAAAGATTAGTTGAGTTTGCGGAAAGCATTAAGAAAAAAGATAAAGCTGAAATAAAAGTTGATGAATGGAGAAATTCTTCTGTCCAGGAAAGATTAAAGCATGCTCTTATAAAAGGGATAGTAG
>JAUSIA010000381.1 GCA_030648225.1 Ignavibacteria bacterium
GCAAAAAGATTGTTCAGGATATTTTATGAATGTTTAAAAAAAATTGACGAGGTCCTTATCGAAGGCCAAGCAACAAAGATTAAATTGACTTTTGGCAAACAAACTTTTTCAATAATAGGATATGCTGGAAAAACTGGAAGAAAAAGTCATCTTGTAATTAATTCTAACATTAATGAAGTTATTTCTCTTGAAGGAAAATATGATGATAGAATAAGATCTGATGGGACAAAAAAAGGTAGTTTAGGAATAGAGCGTTATGAAGTTTTTATAACAACAGAAGAAGATTTAATGAATTTTTTGTCAATTATTGAAACTGATTTTTATAAAAACAATCAATCACTTGCCAGAAAATAGAACTATGTTACAACTCACTGATCTTTGTAGCTTCTTGAGGTGTCTCTCACAAAAAGAAAAGAGTTAACTAAACCTTCTAATCAAAAGGAGAAAGAATAATGAGTAAAGGACAGAACACTAAAAAAGGATCGAAGAAAGAACCACTAAAAACAATGAAGGAAAAAAAGGCGGCTAAAAGAGAAAAGAAAAATGAAAAGAATAACCAGGGAATACTCAATCAAAAATTAAATTAACAAAGAAGTTTTTGTTACTGATTATATTCCTGTGTAATTAATTGCTCAGAATGAAGTTGAGGGAGATAATACCTTAATGAATGACCAACTAAAAGAATGGATGAGTAAAATATCCTCAGATTCTGAAATGCGAAGTCAGATGATGGATATGATGATTGAGAAAACAAAAGGTAATAAAGAAGAAATGATGAAACTCGTAGATTCTTTTATAACTCTATCCAACAACCAAAAAAATTATTGCTCACTCCAAAGAATTAATCCCTTTTTCATCTGTTGGAGGAATTGCTTTTTGAAATAGTGTTTGGTATTTTTCTCATCAAAGATATTAAAGGATAGGAGTGAATTTCACAACATTCCTCTTATTAGTAATCCCGCTCACAATAAAAAAAAGAGACAGGAGTAAATTATCAGAAAACTTCGCATTGGTATAATAGACCTCGTAACCAAAGGGCCTATCAGAGCACTATTCGCACGTATCATGAACGCCAATTTTGCCGCTATAATGCCCCAGGTTATAGCCGGGTGGTGTGAGGAAGAAGGTCATGATGTCTCATATGTCTGCTATACTGGTTTTGAAAATCTCATCGAGGAATTACCTGAGAATGTTGATCTTGTTTTTATAGGTGCCTTCTCAGAAGCCGCTCAAACAGCATACGCATTAAGCAATCTTTTTCAATCTCGTGGTGCTGTTACTGTAATTGGGGGTCCTCATGCACGCTGCTACCCTCAAGATGCACAGCAGTACTTCGATTATGTAACAGGCTTTACAGACAAAAAAGTTATACAGGAAATTTTACAAGACTGCTCTCAGCACAGACCACAAGGCTTGAACATTAGTGCTAAGATGCAGCCCGCTTTTCTCCCCGGAGTCCGGGAAAGATGGAAATATGTGGAACTAACTCTACGGAAAGCTCCCATCATAAAAATGGTTCCAATGATTGGAAGTTTAGGCTGCCCTTACACCTGCAGCTTTTGCATAGATTCAGTTGTACCTTATCAACAGCTTGACTTACAGGTGATGAAAGATGATTTATCATTTCTGCTGACAAAGTATAAGCACCCACTTGTAGGCTGGCACGATCCTAATTTCGGTGTCCGGTTCAATGAGTTTCTTGATGCAATAGAAGAAGCTGTACCGCCGGGCAGTATTGATTTCATTGCCGAAAGCAGTTTGTCTCTTCTTTCGGAACCACATCTTAAGAGGCTTAAACGAAATGGTTTTAAAGCTATACTGCCGGGGATTGAATCCTGGTATGACCTTGGAAATAAATCTAAGACCGGGCAAATGAGAGGTATGAATAAAGTAAAGGAAGTTTCAGAACATGTTAATATGATCCAGCGATACATTCCTTACATACAAACTAATTTTGTATTGGGGCTTGATTCGGATGAAGGACCTGAACCCTTTGAACTTACAAAAAGATTTGTTGATATGTCACCGGGTGCTTTTCCCGGATATTCATTGCTCTCTGCTTTTGGACAGGCAGCACCGCTTAATCTTGAGTACCAGCGTGAAAACAGGGTAATACCATTCCCACACCAATTCCTGGATAATAATCACGCAATGAATGTAAAGCCGTTGAACTATTCATGGATTGAATTCTATGATCACATAATTGATTTAAAAAAGTATACTTACTCCTGGAATGCAATATTTAAACGTCTTATAGCAAATAAAACAGCAATCCCGAAATGGATGAACGTAGTGAGAGCTATATCATCAGAGGGATTTGGAAGGATAAGATATAATATTGAAGTAAGGCGAAGACTTTCTACTGATCCGCAATTCCGGAAATATTTTGAACAGGAGACAACAGAGCTTCCACAATTCTATAAAGACCAGGTAAAGAAGAATCTGGGATCTCTCTGGCATTGGCTTCCTGAAGGGGCTTTATATCATGATCCGAATGCTTACCTCAAATCAACATTTAATGAAATGGAAGAAAAAGCAATTGCGGTTTGAAAGCAGCTATGATACTGGACTTGATCCGGTATCTCATTACAACCTTAGATTCCGCATCAAGTACGGAATGACAATTTTTAATTATTTTTTGGTCACCTCACATTTCATTCTTAATAAGAAATCATCCTCAACTTTTATAAGTTCAGCTTTATTATCTCAAATCTCCCCTTTGGGGAGATTTAGAAGGGCAGTTTTTTACATTACACTTTGCGGGTCAACATCAAAGAACAGCTTAACATCTCTGTAACGGGATTTGCGGTTAAACTCCACAAATGAATCAAGCACTGCTTTTCTTAAAATTCCTCCGCCAGGATCTTTCTCTTTACTGCTCTTAATTAAAATATGATACCTGAACTGCCCTTTTAATCTTGCAATCAATGCTGTAACAGGAGGAGTTATCTGCAAATATTTTTTAAATGCTATTAGCTCTTTATGAAATTCAAATGCAGCACCTCTTGCTTTATCATTATCCATATCTTTAGTTTCAATTAAACATATTCTTGTAAATGGCGGATAGCCTGCATTCTGCCTGCTTACTACCTCCCTTTCATAGAAACCGGTATAATCATTCTGCAAAACTTTCTGAAGAGTAAAACTTTTTTCATTAAAAGTTTGAATTACAACTTCACCTTCAACTTTGCTTCTCCCTGCTCTGCCTGAAACCTGTGTTAAAAGCTGGAAGGTTCTTTCATCTGCACGGAAATCCGGAAGCCATAAAGTTGTCTCTGCTGAAATAACTCCTACAAGAGTCAGTCTTGCAAAATCCAAACCTTTGGAAACCATCTGCGTTCCAACAAGAATATCAACCTCTCCTTTACTGAATTCCATAAGTATTCTGCTGAGTGAACTTTTCTTAGAGATAGAGTCTGAATCAACTCTCTTTATTTTTGCTTTAGGAAAAAAATATTCAATCTCATCCTCAACTCTTTCCGTTCCTGTTCCAAAATATTTTAAAGAATAAGAACCACAATTGCGGCAGACTTTCGGAACATCTTTTGTAAAAGCACAATAATGGCATTTAAGAATATTCTGATTAATATGATAAACAAGGGGAACTGAACAGTTATCACAAATCTCAAGCTCACCACAGTCATCGCAGTAAACCTGTGTAGAAAATCCCCTCCTGTTCTGAAGTATGATAACTCCTTCTCTCTTTTTAAGCCTATCCTCAATCTTATCAAGCATAAACTTTGAGAAGACCTGCTCCATCTTCTTTTTCTTTTTTTCATTTGAAATATTAATGAGATGGATCTTGGGCAGCTTTGCATTATCAATTCTTTCAGGAAGTTCAAGCAGCTTGTACTTTCCAGTTTTTGCATTATGCATACTTTCAATTGAAGGTGTAGCAGAGCCAAGCAGAACAGGACAGTTATGATGCTGTGCAAGAATAACAGCACAATCTCTTGCATTATATTTAGGAACAGAATCAAACTGCTTATAGCTTGCATCATGCTCTTCATCAACAACAATCAAACCTATATCATTTAAAGGAGCAAAGAGAGCGGAACGCGCACCGATTACTACTTTAGATTTGCCTTTAAGTATTTTTCTCCAGGAATCATATCTCTCACCGAGAGACATCCTGCTGTGAAGAACAGATACTTCATTTTCAAAGTTATTGTAAAAACGAGAAGTGATCTGTGGAGTTAAAGAAATTTCGGGAACGAGTA
>JAUSIA010000327.1 GCA_030648225.1 Ignavibacteria bacterium
TAACAAGCACAAACTCTGTTGCTTTTGTATTTCCTTTATAAGCATAAAGAGGTTCAGTTATTTTTCCTGCAGCAGAATCAATAAAATGGAAATTATCTTTAATAATAATTGTTGAGTCAAATTCTTCATTCAGGTTTACAAGAACATGATATTCATCAGTCATTATTGCACTAATCAATCTCGGACTTGTTGTATCAGCAGAAGTAAGAAAGAAATCCAATCCTGAAAAAAGTGTATCATCAGGTGCAAGAAAAATATCCGTAAAAGGGATCCCAATTCTATCTTGTTCTGGCTGGAAGAGAAGATCTCTGTACTCATCCTGCACAGCAAAAATTCTGTATTTACCAGAAGCCAAACCCATAAGTTTATATTCCCCTTTCTTTCCTGCCTGGGAAATATAATCCGGTTTGTAAGCGAGAAGATTTGAAATTGTATCGTTAATTTTATCCCGAAAGCCGGGATCGTTCCGATAAGCAAATATCATTACATCTTCGGCTTTTGAATCATAAACTTTTCCGGTTACTATTCTTCTGTCAATTTCGTTTCCAGTAGAAAAAGTAAGCGTGTAAGCTTCAGCCATTCTGTTTTTATTGTTGTAGTCTGCTGCATCTGTTCCAATAGTAATAACATAGGTTGCATTAATTTTAAGCTCATCAGGAAAATAAACCCGCAGATATTTTCCGCTCCAGTCATATTCAATTTCTCCCTCAATAGCAGGAGAAATAAAAATTGCATCCTGCACAGATCTTTTATCCACATATTCCGAAAAGCCGATCTCAAAATAATCTTGATCGTAATTTGTTGTTCCGTCTGTAGGAAAGACTTCAATTATCTCCGGAGGAATAGTATCAACATCTCCACCGCCTGGCGGAAGCTGGTTAGCACAGGTTGAGAGTAGGAAGGAAGTTAAAAGGAGAATAAAATTTTTTCTTCTATTATTATATGGAATACTATTATAATTAATGATCATTGTTATTATTCTTTTTGACCTCACCCCTAACCCTTCTCCTTATGAAGGAGAGGGGAATTTTTAAAAGTCCTCTCCTTGATAAGGAGAGGATTTAGGTGAGGTCTATTTTAGTAAGGTTACATTTTTCTTAATTAATTCTAAAGCCCTTTCAATATCATTTATAACCATTTCATTTTTTATTCTTAATATTCTGATCCCAAAACCACTTAAAAAACCTTCCCTATTTTCATCGTGATTTTTAACATTCTTATCGAAATGAATTGCTCCATCTAATTCAATTGCAAACTTTAACTCGGAACAATAAAAATCAGCAACAAAATGATCTACGCTATACTGTCTTTTGAATTTTAACCCTAATATTTTCTTATCTCAAATACTCCCATAAGATTTCTTCTGCTTTAGTAGAATTCATCCTGAGTTTTTTTCTGTTACTCTTTTCAGATGATTTATTATAATGGATAGTCATTTTATAACTATTAGTAATGAATTAATACTGTTTTCTACCTCACCCTACCCTCTCTTATAAAGGAGAAGAGAATTTTTAAAAGTCCTCTCTTAATAAGGAGAGGATTTAGGTGAGGTCTGTTTTATTTACTCTGAGATTTCAGCCATCTCCTGTATTCATTTACTTTTTTTAGATGTTCTTTATATGAACTCGAAAATTTATGTCCTTTTTTACCATCAGCAACAAAAAAAAGATAATTATGATTTTCCGGATATAATGCTGCTAAAATAGCATCTTTGCCGGAATTATTTATTGGTCCGGGAGGGAGTCCGGTATATTTATAAGTGTTGTAATGAGAATTTAAAAGAAGATCTTTATGCAGTAACCTTCTCCATCCGCCTTTTAAAATGTATTGTACTGTCGGATCAGCCTGAAGCTTCATTCCAATTCTTAACCTGTTATGATATACTCCTGATATTTTTGGCATCTCTTCCGGAAGATTTGTTTCTCCTTTTATAATTGATGCCAGAGTTAAAATCTGGTGTGTAGTGAAGTCAAGAGCAGCTGCTCTTGCTTTCAGAGTGTCATTCATAAACTTCTGAAAGTTATTAAACATTTTTAAGATAACTTCCCTTGCAGGACTCTTTTCATAAATTTCATAAGTTCCGGTAAGCATGTAACCCTCAAGAGAAGATTTATTAATTCCAAGAGAATCAATAAAATGTTTATTGAAAGCAAGTTTAACAAAATCCGTTGAATCAATAAGTGCATCTCTCTTTAATACATAAGCCATCCAGCCAATTGACAATCCATCTCTTATGCTGACGGTTCGCATAAACTCAGCATCACCATAAATAAAAAGATTAAGAAGATCGAGATAACTTAAGCCATTGTGAATATGGTATCTTGCCGCCCTTATTTTTTTTCCGGCGCCATAAATAAAACCGGCAATCCTAATATCAACCTTACTGGGAATTATTCCTTCACCATAAAGCCTGTCAACTACATCATTAAAAGTTTCACCTTTGGCAATTTCAAATTGCTTTGGTGATTTGCCTTCATAATAATTTGATGTAAAGAAAGTAAAATAAAAGTATGCAGCAATACCCAGGAAAAAAATTATTACAGCAATAAATTCTTTACGGGATAGTAATTTTTTAAATCTAACTTTCATTTTCTTTGTGACCTGGAAATTTTTTCTTTCTTTCCTTCCACTTTTTGTATTGCTCTTGATTCATCAATTATTCTCTCGTAAATCCTTTGTAATGCTGATTTGGTTAATGGTTCTTCAAGGTAAGAATTAATTTTTTCAGAGATTTCTTTTTCTCTTTCAGGAGAATAAGAAGGCAGCCCAAGTTCACCTTTTACTCTTCCGATGTAAACAGCAAATAGAGTTCTTTTATTAATAAGCTGCACAATAGATTTATCTAGCTTATCTATTTCATCTCTAAGATCATAAAGTAATTTTTCAGCTTCCTGCTTAGTAAGCGAACTCAATCCATCTTCAAGAATTTTATCAAGGTTATCCATTTATCAAAGATAAATAATTTTTGAATTGAGTGTAATATCAGGAATAATCCTTACATGTCATCCTGAGCGAAGTCAAAAGATGATACTCGATAGTCATAGTTCGACTCCGCTCACTATGACTGCAAAGCAGAATTTGAACTTTATTTAAAATCCTCAAACCTGAAGCTTGGGTATGGAGGGTAATCTAATCCGAATCTTTTTCCGGAATCATAAAGTGTCTTTCCTCTGAAAGCAATCATTGCAGCATTATCTCCGCAGTATTGAAGATCAGGAATAACAAGTTTCTTTTGATATTTATATGAAAGGTCTGTGAATGCTTCGCGAAGCTTTTTATTTGCAGCAACACCACCAACAAGAGACAGAGAATTTATATTATAATTCTCAATTGCTTTTTTAGTTTTTTGAGTTAAAGCTTTAACAACTGCCTTCTGAAATGAGGCAGCTATATCATATAAATTCTGTTGAGTCAGCTTTGTTTCGTTAGGATAATTTTTTTGGATATATCTTAATACTGCTGTCTTCAATCCGCTGAAAGAAAAATCATAACCTTTTGTTTCAGCAACCGGGAAATCAATTTTATTCTCATCTCCTAATTCTGCATTCTTTTGTATTTGCGGTCCGCCGGGATAGAGAAACCCAAGCATCTTGGAGACTTTATCAAAAGCTTCACCTGCAGCATCATCTACAGTTGTGCCGAGCACTTTCATCTCTGTAAAACTTTTTACAAGAACAAGAATTGTATGTCCACCTGAAACAACCAGAGTTAAATAAGGAAATTCAGGTTTATCTTCCATTAAGAAACCTGAATAAATATGTCCTTCAATATGATCAACAGGAACAAAAGGTTTATTTAAAGAATATGATAATCCTTTTGCAAAAGTTAAACCTACCAGCAAAGCACCGATTAATCCGGGCCCGGCAGTTGAACAGATAAGATCAATATCTTTCAATTCAAGATTGGATTTCTTAAGTGCATCTTTAACTAAAGGAATAATTATCTGAAGATGTGCCCTGCTTGAAAGCTCTGGTACCACACCACCATACTTTGCATGAAAATCCTGCGAGGAAATTAAATTTGCAGTTAACTTATCATCTGAATTAATTGCAACAGAAGTTTCGTCACAGGAGCTTTCTATACCTAAGATTTTCATTACTTAAACTTTAAAATATTTTTAACTATATGCCCCGCAATCTGAGGGTTTTCCTGCAACCTTCTTATTGAATATTTATACCAGTCTTTTCCAAATGGCACATAAACCCGAATCTTATAACCATCGGCATTTATCTTATCTCTTAAATCTTCTCTTACACCAAGCAGCATCTGGAATTCAAACTTATCTTTGTGAATGTGAAGTTCTTTAATCAATCTGTATGCTTCATTAATTAAATATTCATCGTGAGTTGCAATACCCACATAATTACCTTTCTTTAATATCTCTTCAAGTATCTTAACATAATTATCTCTAATTTTTTGTCTATCCTTGTATGCAATCTCAGAAGGTTCAATATAAATCCCTTTGCAAAGCCTGTAGTTTGCATTCAATCTATTAAGATCAGTAACATCATTATAACTTCTCTTAAGATATGCCTGAATAACAATTCCAACATTATTAAACTTTTCTCTGAGCCTTTTGTACAATCTAAGAGTAGAATCAGTATGCGGCGAATCTTCCATATCTATTCTAAGGAAGTTATTCATATCTTTTGCTTTCTCAACAAGTTCTGATACCTGCTGGTAAGCAAAATCTTCATCCAAACCTAAACCCATCTGTGTCGGTTTGATTGAAAGGTTTACCATAAGGTTATTATCTTTTATCGCATCAAGGACTTCAAGACATTTGCTTTTGTCTTCTAAAGCTTCATCTTTGTTTTTAATTGCTTCACCAAGAACATCAATGGTTACATAGATTCCTTTTTCATTTAAAGATTTTACAAGATTAACTGCATCTTCAAGATTTTCTCCGGCAATATATCTTTTGGAGAAGATCCAGACGATTGAATTAGGAATTAGTTTTACAAGGGAGACGATAAGCTTATTTAAGAAGAGCAAGATAAAACTCCGTTTAAATCAATGCTCAAATTTAATGGTTTTAATTAATAAAACGGAATTCAACTCTGGCATGTTTTCCCCTTTTCATAAGTACCGATCTTCTTAGTTGTAATAGTTAACTCAGAGAGTTTTTTCAGAGCTGATTTTATTTTTTTATTATTCAAACTACCGGTGATATCAATATAAAAAGTGTATTGGAAAGGTTTGTGAGGGATTGGTCGGGATTCAATCATTGAAAGATCAATTTCTGCATCTGCAAAAACGCCCAGGGCTTTGTACAATGCACCTGGAATACTTTTCAAATCAAATGATAAAGTTGATTTTGGATTCTTTAGTTCACCGGTAGATTTCTTTTTACTGATTACAAAAAATCGTGTGTAATTAATTTTATTGTTTTGGATATTTCTTTTCATAATTTTCATTTTGTAAATCTTAGCTGCACGGCTGC
>JAUSIA010000331.1 GCA_030648225.1 Ignavibacteria bacterium
AGGAGCAAAGTGTTCCAGGATAACATAAGCAGTAGAGTCAACCTCCCAAATTTTATCTGCCATTCTTTTCAATATATTAATTCTTGCCTGATCGTAACTACCTCCGTCACCTGGTGTATTTGTAAATCCTTTTGTAAAATCAAACCTGAACCCATCAAATTTATATTCTTCAAGCCAGAAATTATTTACCCTATCTACAAAATCTTTTGTAACCTGGCTTTCATGATTAAAGTCATATCCAAATGAAAAAACAGGATTTGGTGATATTACATTAAACCATGGGTTATTAGGTGCGGGACGACTGTTTGCAGCATCCCAGTATAATCTTACTAAGGGAGATTGACCATAAGCATGATTTAACACCATGTCAAGTATCACTGCAATATCATTTGCGTGTGCAGAATCAATAAATTTCTTTAAATCATTTTTAGGTCCATAATATTTATCAACTGCAAGGTGAAAACTCGGATTATATCCCCAGCTTTCATTTCCTTCAAATTCCATAATCGGCATTAATTCTATAACATTTACTCCAAGTGTTTTCAGATAATTCAATGTATCAATTAAAGTTTTATAATCGTGTGCGGCAAGAAAATCACGTATAAGCAATTCATAAATTACAAGATCTGTTTTTTCCGGACGCTGAAAATCGGTTATATTCCATGAATATGGAACCTGGTCGGTCTGAAAAACGGAAACAGGTTCAGCAGTTTTCCCAGATGGATAAGGTTTTAAATTAGGATATGTTGAGTTTGTTATATATTGATCATTCCATGGATCAAGAACTTTTTCTGTGTAAGGATCTGCAATTCGTAATTCTCCATCTACATAATATTGAAAAGCATATTCCTGTCCGAGAGTAAGATTATTAATAGTTACCCACCAAACAACATTATTTGCATCAATAATATCCCTCTTCAAATAATAATCAGTATTCACCTTCCAATCATTAAAATCTCCAGGCACATAAATGAATTCTTTATATGGAGCAAGTAATGCAAGTGTAACAGTTGTAGAGTTATCATAATTAATTCCATATTCATTCCCGGGAGGAAGTGAAGCATCTTCAACAGGAGGATTAACAAAAATTATAAATTCTGCTGAGTCTGTTAAACCGGCAGTATCAACTACAATTGCAAGAAACTCATTTGCTCCATCTGAATGCTCAGCAGCGATAAACTCGTAATTTATCTGGTTAGTATTTGTCTGGGCAACCTGGACATCATTTACGTAAAGAGTAAAATCAGAAACTTCTGTTCCGATTTCTGCAGCAGTAAGGTCAACATCAATAGTATCATTCTGCGAAGCAAATGCCGGGGAACGAAGAGGATCACCAAATTGATCAGAAATATTTGGACTGTTAATTACAACGGTAACTCCAGGTTCATAGAGATCAATAAATATATCTGGTCTCGTTTGCTGAGATGCATTGGCGCTTCTGAATACAAATGCTAATGCTAAAATTTGCTCTGCAGGATTTGTTACGCTATAAAATTGTCTTGGATATCCAATAGTTAATTGATATGAGTTTTGTCCAAGCCTTGTTAAAGAAGGTTGATTTTGATTATTTCCCCACTCACCAATTACATGCTGCCAATCTCCAAAATTTGTATTTACTCCTGTATGAGTGTACACAGTTCCGGTGTAATTTAAAAGTTCTTCTGCACCTGGCTGTGTTGCATCAAGGTAAACTATTATTGAATCATTTCCTGTTGGGAATTCAGGAACAGTAACAACAACCTGTCCGAATAAAAATCCCTGGAAAAGTAAAAAAGCAAAAAAGTAAAATTTAAGTTTCATAACAAATCCTTATAGTTTAAATGATGCAAGAGGTTTGGCCTTTTGTATCTGTAACAATATCCATTTGTCATATTTTTCAACTATAAAACCGAGCTTAATTTACCCAAGGTGTGAAGAAGTTTCAAGGGAGAAACCCTGTGAGTTGGTGTAACTTAATGATGATGAAAGTTTTTACCTCACCTAAATCCTCTCCTTATAAAGAAGAGGACTTTTGAAAACTTGCACAATATAAACAAACCAATTCCTTATATTTCCCTCTACTTGATGAGACTGTGTGAAAATCTAAATAGCCACGACTTTTGGCTTAGCCATCCCTTTGGGATAAGTCGTGGATTAATGAATCAAAAAACAAAATAGGGCTTTAGCCCAAGATTTTATTGGGAAACTGTGGCTAAAGCCAGTATTTATTTTTAATTTTTTCACAAGCTAAAGCCTGCCTTCCGTCAGGCAGGCTCGTGGCTATTCTAATTTGAATTTTCACTCAACCTCTGATAAGGAGGGATTAAAGGTGAGGTCATTTCTTCTTTTCAAGTCTCTACTAATTTTAATAAATTTAAGCACTTAAATAATTCAAAATTTTCAGGAGTTTAAATGATAACCGAAGAAATGGTAACACAGGATTTTATACAGCTTGAAGAAAAATATGGTGCCCATAATTACCATCCTCTTAATGTTGTAATTGAAAGAGCTGAAGGTGTTTGGGTTTATGATATTGATGGCAACAGGTATCTTGATTGTCTTGCTGCTTATTCTGCGGTTAACCAGGGACATTGCCATCCAAGAATAATTAAAGTTTTAAAAGAGCAAGCTGAAAAAGTTACACTTACATCAAGAGCTTTCAGAAATAACCAACTACCTTTTCTTTATAAAGAATTAAGTGAGCTTACCGGATATGAAATTTCTCTTCCTATGAACTCAGGTGCTGAGGCTGTTGAGACCGCTTTGAAAGCTGCAAGAAAATGGGGATATAAAATAAAAGGAGTTGAGCAGGATAAAGCAGAAATTATAACCTGCACAAATAATTTTGCAGGAAGAACAATTACAATTGTTAGCTTCTCTACAGAAGCACAGTACAGAGATGGTTTTGGCCCTTTCACTCCGGGATTTAAAAATATTCCTTATAATGATGCTGAAGCTCTTAAAAAAGCTATTACAAAAAACACAGTTGCCTTTCTTGTTGAACCGATACAAGGTGAGGGTGGTGTAATTGTTCCATCGGAAGGGTATTTAAGACAAGCTTATGATATCTGCAAAATGAATAATGTACTTTTCATTGCTGATGAGATACAGACTGGTTTGGGAAGAACCGGAAAACTCTTTGCACATCAATACGAAGAAATACGTCCTGATGTTGTTATTATAGGCAAAGCATTATCCGGTGGATGTTATCCCGTTTCTGCTGTTCTTTCTGATAAAGAAATTTTAGGAGTTTTTAACCCGGGAGACCATGGTTCTACATTTGGTGGAAATCCGCTTGGAGCGGCAATAGCAAGAGAAAGCCTTAAAGTATTGGTAGAAGAAAAAATGATTGAGAATTCATTTACTCTTGGAAAATACTTCAAAGAAAAGTTAAACCAGATAAAATCTCCTCATATAAAAGAAGTAAGAGGCAAAGGTCTTTTTATTGGAGTAGAATTAAAACCTGAAGCAAGAGGTGCAAGAAGATTTTGTGAAGCATTAATGAGAAAAGGAATTCTCTGCAAAGAAACTCATGAGAATGTTATCCGTTTTGCACCACCATTGGTAATTAAGAAGGAAGAGATTGATTGGGCATTGGAGAGGGTTGAGGAAGTGTTAACCTCTGTATAAAAGGATTATTTTTTAGAGTCTGATTACTCTTTAAATAATTTTAAGTAATCTGAAAATTCAAATTCACGGTTTCTTTTATACCCTGTTTTTTCATTTAATATCCCCAGTTTTTCGAAATCAGATACAAGCGAATTAGCTGTAGGTAATGATACACTTAATTCTTCCCGAATATCCTGAACAGTAACTACTGGTTTCTTATAAAGATATCTCATCAACTTCTTTGCTGTGGGAAGTTTTTTGCCAAGTAATAAAATCTTCTTTTCATCTATTTGCTCTTTTATCTTTAAAATTGATTTAAAGGTAT
>JAUSIA010000336.1 GCA_030648225.1 Ignavibacteria bacterium
ATGCTTCAATGACCAACTTAAGTCTTTCCGGTTATAATTTTGCACGAAGTACAAATGGCGGCGCTTCTTTCCAAACAACGTTTTCACTAACCGCTTCTTCTTTACCCGGTGCAATGGTAGCAGTTGGACTTGATGTATTAGGCGCGAATAATATTGCTGGCGGTGCTGTATATTTTGTTACTAATACCGGTAATAGTTTTGCTGCAACATACACATTCTACAGATCCACTGATGGGGGGGCAACGTTTCAATTAATGTCCGCACAGAATTTTGTTAATTATGTAGGTACAAATGTAAACGGAAGACATTCTGTTCAGAATATGAGAACGCGTCCTTATCCTTTTATAGGAGCAGATAACAGTAACGGAACATACAGAGGAAGATTATATCTTGTATACGCTTCTAATAATCCTGCGGGTAACGGAAACAAACCGGATATTTTCTGCCGGTATTCTAATGACCAGGGAGTTACATGGTCAACTCCCGTAATTGTTAATGATGATGCAAATTCACAAAACAATCATCAATGGTTTCCATCAATCTGGAATGATTTACAAACGGGAAGGTTATACGTAAAATGGATGGATACCCGCGATACACCGACAAGCGACAGCGCTTATATTTATGCAAGTTATTCAGATGATGGCGGCCAGACTTTTGTTACCAACCAAAGAATCTCTAATGCAAAAATGAGAATAAACTGTGCAACCTGCGGCGGCGGTGGTACACCAAGATACCAGGGAGATTATGATGCAATAACTTCTTATGGTGATGTATCTATGTTGGTATGGACAGATTTCAGGAACGGGCAATTCGGAAGCTATACAGCATATTTTCCTGATTTTGCATTGCTTGCTTCACCAAGCGCAGATAGTGTAGGAAATAATAATGACAGTACTTACTATACTGTAAATGTACCGGCAACAACTCTATATAATCTTGATGCTACATTTAGTGCAACAGTTGTACCTCCCCCGGGAAGCGGCACAATAGAATTAACATTTGAACCTTCTAATGTATTATCCACATTTCCAGGTTCAGTCCAGTTAAAAGTAAAAACTTTAAATACTGTAACAAACGCTACATACACAGTAAATATCGAAGGCAAAGGTCCAAATGGAATTCCTGTTCACAGGCGAAGTGTTCAGTTGGTTGTAACGAATGTTATACCTGTTGAACTTGTATCTTTTAAAGCATCTGTTGGAAAAGATAACATTGTTCTGATCTGGGCAACTGCTACTGAAACCAATAACAGAGGTTTTGAAGTTGAAAAAATGTATTCTAACAATGGGAATACAGGCAGTTGGGAAAAGGTTGCTTTTATTGATGGACAGGGCACTACTACTTCTTTATCTATATATAACTACTCAGATAAAAATGTTAATAACCCGGGAGTATATTCATACAGGTTAAAGCAGATTGATTATGATGGAACATCCGAGTACAGCAATACTGTAGAAGAAGAAATTGTTGCACCTAACAAATATAATCTTGCTCAGAATTTTCCTAATCCTTTTAACCCTTCAACTAAAATTTCATACTCCATCCCTGTAGCCGGCGATGTAAGTATAAATATTTATTCTGTTGTTGGAGAACTTGTTACCACTCTTGTTAATGAAAAACAGGAAGCCGGGTCATACGAAGTTGAGTTTTCCGCCAAAGGCGGATCCGCCTCTGGCGGAGATGCTTATAATCTTACAAGCGGTGTTTATTTTTATAAACTTGTTTCCGGAGAATATTCTCAAACAAATAAAATGATCCTCCTTCGTTAATCCCGACTGTAGTCGGGACGGTGGACGGGTTCTAATGAAGTAATTTTTTGGGTTTAAACAAAAAAAGGGCAGCCTAAGCTGCCCTTTTTATATTAATGATGAACCGGATTAATTCACACTTGCAATGTAAGGTTTTATTTTATCTTCAAGATGTTTTTTGGGTACTGCTCCAATCACCGCATCTACAACCTGCCCGTTCTTAAATATCCCTAAAGTAGGAATACTTCTTATACCATATCTTACAGCAACATTTTGATTATCATCTGTATTAAGCTTCACAACTTTTAATTTACCCTGGTATTGACTTGCAATTTCATCAACAACCGGGGCTATCATTCTACAAGGACCACACCATGTAGCCCAGAAATCTACTAATACCGGCAGATCGGATTTAATCACTTCCTGATCAAAATTAGAATCCGTTCCTTCAACTGTATATTTCATTTTTCCCTTCCTATTTATTAAGATTTTTCAATTATTTAGATGATTATAGAACTTAAAAGATTCATGCACTTAAGACCTAAGGATACTTTTTTCTCAGCTAATGACCGATTATTTACTATGCACTTAGCTCTATGCCCTCTGCTTATACCTTCGCCTCAGCCTGTTTTTATAATTCCGTCTCCATTACTTTTTCATAATATTCCCTGAAACTTTTAATTGCTTTGAAAACCGCACCGGCAATTTCATTCTGCCCTTTGCTGCTCTTCAAATAATTCGCATCATTTTTATTTGATAAAAACCCTGTTTCAATAAGCACGCTTGGCATTGATGCACCAACTAGTACATAAAACCCGGCTTGTTTTATTCCTCTTGATGGAATTGTCATATCAACGCTCATCTGTTTATTAAGGAAATCAGAAAATTTCTCCGAATATTTCATATAAGCTGAATGAGCCATAGTTACAAGAATAAAATTTTCATCTGTAAGTTTCTCATATTTTTCAGGGTTTTCTTCATACTGAATTACACTGTTTTCTCTTTCTGCAATAGATATTGCTTCTGCAGTTCTTCCCGGTCTTAACAGGTAAACTTCAAACCCGCTTGCATCACTTGGTTTCTTTGGAGTAGAGTTGCAGTGGATTGAAATAAAAAGTTTACCTCCCTCTTCATTAGCGATTTTACCTCTTTTATATAATTCAATAAATGTATCATTCTTCCTGGTATAAATTACTTTTACATCTTTCATATCCTGTTCAATCAGCTTACCAAGTTTTAGTGCAACTCCAAGATTAATATCCTTTTCCTTAACTCCATTTACACCAATAGCACCAACATCTTTTCCTCCATGACCAGCATCAATAACAATTACATCAAATTCCCATTTAGATTTATTTTTTTCTCTCTCTTCGTTTCTTGAAAAAATTTTATTATGAATTGTAATTAATATATCATTGCTTCCATCAGCATTAATAACCTCATTTGTAGTGTATTCATTTCCGAGCGTAAATTCTATTTCAGTATCCTTCGCAACATTTTTTGCAGATATGCTTTTAATCAATCCTTTACCCCCGGTTAATTTTAAATTTTCAGCATCAGCATTAACATTTCTAAAAATTATTTTTAAAACATTTTGTTTGTAGGAACCGGTATAAGTTAAAATCCTGGTTTTTGATTTAACTCTTATAAGAGTTCCGTTTATTTTTTCATCTATAGAAATTCCAGTAATATCAAATCCGCTTCTTGTTTCAGTTTCTTCGGGAATAATCTCTCCTTTCAGAACTATCTTACCGGATTCATATAAAATATTATTACCGGATGCTTTCTT
>JAUSIA010000337.1 GCA_030648225.1 Ignavibacteria bacterium
CTGATAATGTTTTTGAGGCAAGAAATGCAAGGTTTCTATTTGCCATTATCATTTCATTTGCTATGCTTACAACCGATTTACCCTTTTTGCCAGTTCTTAAAAGAATAGCCAGAAGTTCAGCATCGGAAAGATTTTGCGGACCTCTTAAGATTAATTTTTCCCGAGGTCTGTCTTCTAAAGGGAGATCTTTTACCCCCATTTTTAACTCCTTTCTATTTAGTCACTTTAAATTTATCAACTAATTCAAAGTAACCCTCATTATAACGGACAATATTAATATAAATATTAACATGATCATCATTAAAAGAAATATTATTATGAAATCCTTTAACAGTAATTCCGCTTTCCATTTTTGTTTTAATATTTTTTCTATCCCGGCTGATATTTCTCAAAATGGTAAGAATATATTTAGCAGTATCATACCCATAAAGAACATTCCTGTTTGCATCAACTCTTGTTCTTGCTAAAAAATTTTTACTGAAATTCTGGTAATCACTATTGTTGTATTCAATAAAATAATCGGATTCAAAAATCATTTTATTGCTTAATTCCGGAGATGTTTCAAATCCTTTTGCTAAAAACCAGTCCTGGTTTCCGTATAAAGATAAATTAATATTATTTTGAACTAACTGTGAAAGGATAAGGGGCGCATCTATTTTATCAGAAAGAGGTATATAAATCCCCTCTGCATGAATAAGTTCTGTTGAATCAATTCTTATCCCCGAAGAAAGATTTTCACTTTTATAGGTATACTTTTTAACAATTTTACCACCCAATCTTTCAAATTCTTTTACAAACTCTGCTGCAAGCAAAGGGGAATATCCGTCAATTGAATTTAGTACAGCCATGCTTCTTTTATTCTCAACGTAAAAAATATGCTGAGCCATTGCTTTAGCTCTGATTACAAAATTAGGATTTGCCTGGAAAAAATTTTCATTCATTAATGTAAGATCATTATCCGTAGCTGTCGGAGAGATAATAGAAATATCCGTTGCTTTGAATTCCTCTAAAGCAACTTCAACTTCACTGCTGAAAACCGGACCGATAACCATTTTCACCGATGGGTCACTAACAATTTCATTTTTAATACTGATAATTTTATCCCGGTCATTCTCTGTATCTTTAATTATAAGACCAATTTTATCTTCCCTGCCTTTATTAAATTCATCAAGAGCAAACTTAATCCCTTCAAGTATTTCTTTTGAAGCTGTCAGAGCCTCGCTGCTGTTTAACCCGCTTAATGGCAGCATTACACATATATTTGTTTCATTACTTTCAGATATTATTTCCCCCTGAGAAATTTGAGTTTTTAACAACTCTGCTTCATTTATAAATTTAGAACCGGGATAAAGTTTTATAAGTTCATTAAGAGTGACAAGAGCATCTTGAAATTGGTTTTTAACTATTTGAACTTTAGCCGTTAAAAAAAGAAGAAAAGATTTTACATCTTTGTTCTTATAAGAATTGTATAACGATTTCAGATCCGCTGCGGTTAAATACTGAAGTGCCAGATCCCCCGCAGAGGAGAGGGCTTCACTTTTATAGATTAAAGAGTCTGAATCCTGAATAATGCTCAGTAATTGATTAATGGATTTAAGATAATCCTTTTCATTAAGATAAATTTCAGCAAGCAAGAGTCTTGCTTCTTCAATATAACTGCTTGAAGGATACTTATTCAGAAAATCTACAGCTGTAGTTTTGGCATCATTAATTTTGTTGAGTGCAAGAAAGGTTTTTCCCTTAAAGATAATTGCAGCAGTTGTTCTGGAATTTTCAGGATATTTTTTTATTACACTTTGAAATAAATTCAAAGCCTGATAATATTTTTTTTCTTCATAAAGCTTAACGGCTTTTTCAAAATCTGTGTTATTATTTTGGGAGAATGAAATAAAAAAAGAAGAAAAAACTACAATAAATAATAACAGCTTAAGATTAAATTTCATTTGCACTTAATTGTAAAATTGAGGCAGCTTTCTTTCTTCCTTCAACGGCATATTTATTAAGAGGATCAGTTTTCAAGGCAAGTTCATAATATTGAAGTGCATCTTTTACTTTATTTGTTTTCAGATAAGCTTCTCCAAGTTCAGAATAAATTTCTGAAGCCGGATATTCAACCATCCCGATATATTTAAGAAAATATTTTTCTGCTTTCAGGTATTCCCCTACTTTAAGAAAAATTTTCCCTGCCCATTTATAAACAGTTGGTTCGTTTGCATTCAGCTTCAAAGCTTTGGAAATTGAAGAAATTGCATGAGTATACATGTCAAGATGATAATGTATAATTGCAAAAACAAGGTTTAATTCCCAGAAGTTTGAATAAACAATTTCAGTTTTTTTTGCGTATTCAAGTGCACTTTCAAAATTTCTTAATTGAATTTCTGTTTTAGCAAGATAAATATAAGTTTCATGAAGAAGTTCAGTCTTCTTACCTGAAGAAATAAAATGCTGAAAATTAATTCTTGCATGTTCATAATTCTTCAGCATAAAAAAAGAATAGCCAAGAAAGAATGCAGTGATTGGCTCTTCATTAATACTTAGTGATTGAAGAATTTCTATTACATCTTCCCACTGGGAATTTCTAAGAAGAAGCTGGGCATAGAATAATCTAAACAAATTATTCCCAGAGTTTTCATTAAGATAATCTGTTAAAAGTTTTTTAGCAGATTCAATATTACCCTGTTTTTCAAATAATTCAGCAAGAGCAAAATATGTATCAACATAATCAGGCTCATCATCTATAATTGAATAATAGAGCTGCATTGCATGAAGATTATCTCCATTTGCTTCATAATCCTGTGCGGATTTCAGTCTGTTTTCAATTTTATATTTTGAATCTATTCCCATTCTATCGTTGAAGGTGGTTTTGAACTGATATCATACACAACCCTGTTTATACCACGAACTTTGTTTATAATTTTATTCGAAACCTCAGTAAGGAAATCATAGTCAAACCTGAACCAGTCGGCTGTCATTCCATCAAAAGAAGTTACAGCCCGGAGAGCCAGAACATTTTCATAAGTTCTTGCATCTCCCATTACACCAACGCTGTTAACCGGAAGCAATACAGCAAAAGCCTGCCAGATGTTATTGTACAACCCTGCCTCTTTTATTTCTTTTATAAAAATATCGTCAGCCTCTCTAAGAATGTCAAGCCTTTCTTTGCTTATTTCACCTAAAACTCTTACAGCAAGACCCGGCCCGGGGAATGGATGCCGTGAAATAAAATCTTCAGGTATTCCGAGCTCTCTTCCGATTTTTCTTACTTCATCTTTAAATAGTTCTCTGAAAGGTTCAATTAATTTCAGATTCATCTTCTCTGGAAGCCCACCGACATTATGATGAGTTTTAATAGTAACAGAAGCTCCTTTAACACTTACTGATTCTATAACATCAGGATAAAGAGTTCCCTGCACAAGAAAAGAAGCATCATCATGCTTTAAAGCTTTTTCTTCAAAAACCTCTATAAATGTATTGCCGATTATTTTCCTTTTCTGCTCAGGATCAACTATTCCTTTTAATTTGGTTAGGAATCTTTCTGCTTCATTAAGATGAATATAATTTAATTTTAATTTCCCTTTAAAAAGATTGCTAATTATTTCACTCTCATTTTTTCTCATCAATCCTGTATCTATATGGATGCACAACAGGTTTTCACCAATTGCTTCCTTAACAAGCATAGCTGCAACCGTTGAATCCACTCCGCCGCTTAAAGCGCATATTGTTTTTGAAGAACCAACCAGCTTTTTTATTTCAGATATTTTTGAGTGAATGAAATTTTGAGGAGTCCAGTTGCTTTTGCATTTGCAAATATTAAAAAGAAAATTCCTGATAATCTTTTCACCCTCCTGTGTGTGGGCTACTTCAGGGTGAAACTGAACACCATAAATTTTTCTTTGTGAATCTGCAATTGAACAGATTGGGGAATGATCCGATTCTGCAAATATCTTAAATCCTTCAGGAAGTTTGGTGAGGTAATCTCCATGACTCATCCAGGCTACAGATTCTTTCCTGACGTTCTTAAACAATTCATTCTCCTCTTTAATAATAAGATTTGCTTTCCCATATTCCCGGTTAGCAGCGGGTTCAACATTACCTCCTGATATTTTGCAAATGAGTTGAAGACCATAACAGATTCCTAAAACAGGAATTCCAAGATCAAGGATTGCAGAATCAAGCTGAGGAGAGCCTTCATCATAAACACTCATTGGTCCACCCGAGAGAATTACACCAGATGGAGATAGAGATTTTACTTCTTTAGCAGAGATTTTATGAGAATGGATTTCTGAATATACATTGGCTTCACGTACTCTACGGGTAATTAGCTGTGTGTATTGTGAACCAAAATCTATAATTAAAATCAGTTCGTCCGGTTTCATCATTTTATTCAGGTTTAAAAAAAACAAAAATCCAACTGAGGAATTTTGTTTTTACAGAATTCTAAAAGTTAAAGGTATTATTCCTGACCAATCAACTTTTTATAATCATCAGAACCAAGAAGATCATTCAGATCATTTATATCGTTAATTTCAACCTTAACCATCCAGCCTTTTCCATAAGGATCGTTGTTTACATCTTCAGGAGTATTCGTTAACTCCTTATTTACTTCCAAAATCTTACCGCTGCAAGGTGCAAAAAGATCGCTGACTGTTTTTACAGCTTCAATAGTTCCAAAAGTATTGCCTTTGGTTATTTCTTTCAGGTCAGGATCAATATCAACAAATACAACATCGCCTAATTCACCCTGTGCATAATCTGTAACACCAATGTAGCCAACATTACCTTCAACTTTAATCCATTCATGATTGTTTGTGTACTTTATGTTATCCGGGAAGTTCATTTTTTCCTCAAATAATTTTTATGATTATTTGTTTAATGTAATTCTTATTCATTTATGTTTACAATTATCTCCTACTTTAAGTAAACAGTAGGGGAGTAAGCAGTAGGGAGTTTCTAATGACAAAATTTATCCGGATTATCGATCATTGAACTAAGCATCCCTTGCAACTTCATCATATTTCTCAATAAAATATAAATGCTTTTCTTTGGTGATATATTTTAGGTCTTTAGAGAAATAAAGTGATACTTCTGTTTCGGATTCCTCAGCTAATGAATCAATCAGCTTACTTATAAATGATTTAGGATATTTTCGTTTTTCTCCACGCTTCTGCAATATTAGACGGAACTGATCGAGAAGATCTTCTTATTTGGTCTGTTAATGAATACATTTCTTCTTTTGGAAATCCTTTTGTTATTTCGAATATCTCAAGGGCTAATTGATAAGAAAGTTGATATACTTTCAAATCCCTAAACCCTCTATACTCCATACTTCCTACTCCCTACTCCTTACTTAAAGACAAAGTTATCTAAAAAACTTGTATCAAAATTACCGCTTAAGAATCTTTCATCCTCCAATACTTTAAGATGAAAAGGGATAGTTGTTTTTATACCCTCAACTGTAAATTCTTCCAAAACTCTTCTTCCTCTTGCAATTGCATGCTGCCTGTTCTTTCCCCATACAATTAATTTTGCAATAAGAGAATCATAATATGGAGGAATTGAATATGATTGATAAATATGAGAATCTACTCTTACGCCAAAGCCGCCCGGAAAATGAAGTGATGTAATCTTACCCGGAGAAGGTCTGAAACCGTTTTCAGGATCCTCAGCATTAATTCTGAACTCGATACTATGCCCGCTTGGTTTCTTAGGAAGAGTTTCTATTTTTCGCCCTGCGGCAACTAAAATCTGTTGTCGGATAAGATCAACTTCATAAACAACTTCAGTAACCGGGTGTTCAACCTGGATGCGTGTGTTCATCTCCATAAAATAAAAATTCTTATACTTATCAAGCAGGAATTCAATTGTACCGGCACCTTCATAATTAACTGCTTTAGCACCGAGTATAGCAGTTTCACCCATTTTATTTCTTATTTCCGCATCAATAGCAGGAGAAGGGGTTTCTTCAATTAATTTTTGATGCCGGCGCTGAACAGAACAATCTCTTTCTCCATAATGATATACGTTGCCAAAAGAGTCCCCGAGCACCTGTATTTCAACATGCCTCGGATTTTCAATAAACTTTTCTATATAAACATCTGAATTACCAAATGCAGATTCAGCTTCTGTCTTGGCAGTTTGAAAAGCTTTTTCAAAGTCTTTCTCTTCCCATACTATCCTCATACCTTTACCACCGCCGCCGGCTGAAGCTTTAATAATAACAGGAAAACCAATCTCATGTGAAACTTTTATCCCCTCATCTCCTGATTTAATGATTCCATTACTTCCAGGTATAACAGGCACACCATTTTTTTTCATTGTATCTTTTGCATAAGCTTTATCCCCCATAGAATTAATCATTTGTGGAGAAGGGCCAATGAATTTTATTTTTGACTCCTGGCATATCTCGGAAAAATTTGCATTCTCAGCCAAAAAACCATAACCAGGGTGGATTGCATCTGCACCTGTTACTTGTGCTGCAGAAATAATAGAAGGTATTTTTAAGTAGCTGTCTTTACTTGGCGGGGGACCGATACAAACGGCTTCATCGGCGAAAGTAACATGGAGAGAATCTCTGTCTGCTTCAGAATATACGGCAACTGTTT
>JAUSIA010000347.1 GCA_030648225.1 Ignavibacteria bacterium
ACAGCACATGACTTACCGGAAACATCCGATTCTAATCGCCAGTAGTAATCAGTTTTGTAATAAATCCATTCCTGCAGATAATTACCATGAACTAAATAGACTTCACCCATCTCCCCTTTTTCAAATAATCTTTTTGCATGCTGAATCAGCGGATAAAACCTGTAATTAAAATTTATAGCATTTACAACTTTCTTTTCTTTAGCAAGTTGAATTAATTCTTCAGATTCTTTTGAAGTAATTGTTAACGGTTTTTCCGAGACAACATGTTTTCCTGCCAGGATTGCTGCTTTATTAATTTCAAAATGGAGATTATTTGGTGTACAGTTATGAACTACTTCTACCTCTTTATCATTAATTAATTCTTCCCAATTGCCATAGGATTTCGGAATAAAAAAATCATCTGCAATTTTATCAGCTTTTTCTTTTTCACTTGAAGCAACTGCAACTACCTGAACCCCCGGAACTCTTCTTAATGCTTCAATATGTGCAGGGCCAATAAATCCTGTCCCTATAACTGCTGCTTTTATTTTTTTCATTTTAATATTTATTCTTCAGGTAACTATTATGTTTCAATTTCAAAACTAAGATTTTTATTAATTTTTTTTGCTCTTTCAATCATCTCTTTCACTTCCGGAATATCCATCTCCTGGGAATAATTATACAAACATAAAGCAGGAATAATATTCAGCTTCTTATATGAATCCTCCTGAAGATTAAACATATAATGCTTAGGATATTTAGTTAAAAGATGAGCACAAAATCGTGTATATTTTCCAAAGAGATATGAAGAAACAGGATGAACTTTTCTCCATTCTTTTTTTCCTTCCATTCCATGAACTTCTGAAATACTATCCAATCCATGGATTTGTGCAAAAGGAAGAACAGATAAAACTTCTTCATGCAGCCCTTCACCCGCAAAAAGAATTTGCGGAAAAGCCTTTTGCAAACGGTGAATATGTTCACTCATCCCGGTTAAGAAATTAGGACCTTTGCTTACATTAAAAGCAAGTAATGTCTGATCAAGAAAAACAGCGTCGATTCTGTATTTATTAATTAAATCACCAATAACTTTCTCCATATAATCTCCCCATTCCTTAAAACCAGGATTAACATACGCAAAATATTCTTCTGCAAGCCAATCGCCATCAATATCCATTGCCCATCCCAACTTTCTGCCAACCCAATCAACAACCTGGAGATCTTTAAACTTTTGATAGAACGGATGTTGAAAAGTTAAAGCAAGAACATTAGTATGAACCATCACTTTATAACCAAGCTGATGGGAAACATCAACGAGCTCTTTAAATTTTGCTTCACCACCGCATTTAGCACTAGGATTATAATCAGGTGCATGAGAATCGATTCCGTTCTCGGCAAAACCGGGCAAATACAAAAGTGTTTCTTCTGGATTATGGAGCTTTGCAAATTCTTTTAGACGTTCCTTTATCTGATCAAAAGTATGATGAGGCTCCGGCTGATCTTTTCTCATTCCCCACGGTTCTAAAATAAAATTAATATTCTCAGCCCACTCCGGAAAATAAGGATGCTCATTAAAAGGAAGAAGATTAAATTTTTTCTCAAGCCATTCACGGTGTTTATCAACAGGATTCTTCCAGCTTTCTTTGTAAGAATCAAAATACCATTCTGCTTCTAAAGTTTTTTTTGTGATTGGTGCATTTGCTTCAAATCCAAGTGTTAATTCAAAATCAGATTTATTTCTTTTAACTCTTAGTAATTTAAAATCAGGGTTTTCATCTTTTGTATGAAGAAACATTCCGCCTTTTTCATTTTCACCAAGAACAAACTGAGCGTTCCACCAGAAAGGATATTTGTAGCTTAAGGTTGTTTCGGGAGTCATATCTTTGGTTAAAGTTTGTCCACCCAAAGCAGGAATTGTAACCTGTTCAAACTGAAAACCGGAAAGTCTCCACTCAACCAGCCAGATCGGTTCGTTTGAATTTACATTAATGTTAAATTTTATATCATCTTCCTTAGTGATGATTTTTAATTGAGCTTTATTGCCCGAATCATCTGTAAAAATTAATTGGAGATCCTTTTCATTAGAACTAAAAGATTTTACCTCAAAAAGAAATATTGGGTCAGAGATATGTAATGGATTTCTGATGATTATTGTCTGTCTCCCGTTAAAACAGAACTTTTCGCCAGTTAATTTATTTTTAATTTCTTTAATGAAGACAGGATCATCGTCAAAATGAATTTCTAATTTTTTATTTGAGATTTTGTTCATTTTATTTTTGGGGAAAACTGTTAAAACAGTATTTTTTGTTTTTGCTTTTCACCCCGATAAGTCGGGGTGTTAACCTTTGATGAATTAAAAGTTAACACCTCGTTTTAACGAGGTGTATTTGAAAATAAAATTAATCATAAACCGTTTTAATGGTTTAAAAGAATAAATTTTATTCTATTTCTATAGTCTTTATTTCCTTCTTCTCAACATCTTCATACGGAGTTCCTCTTCTGAAGATTACAAAATAAGATGATTCATCTTTACCAACAGGAAGACATGCACCATGCCAGACAGCTTTATTAATTACAACAGCTTCACCCAAATTACATTGAAAAGCTTTTGCATTATCTTCAGCTTCCCCATCAATAAGAAGAGGAAGAGTAAATGGAGCATCAATAGGAATAAGAATTTCCGGGGTTCTTAAATGTCTTTCCATTCCTGTAATTTCATTCTTCGGCTGCTTATAAACTGTACAGATGCCAATTTCAGTATCACCATCAATATTATAATTAGCAATATCTGACCAGAATTTGTAATCTGCTGCCTGGGATGTCGGATCTTCTTTTGGTGCTATTACAACCATTCCAAACTTTCTAAAATTTTCAGGAGAAATATGTTCAGCTTCTATCTTCATATTTTTATTGATCTTATTTCATAATTTTTATAATTGATAATCCTCCACCATGAAGTGTTAAATCTTTAATCGAAGTTTTATTACCAGATTTTTCAACAGAGCCAAATTCATTTTCATTTCCCAATTCATCATACTGAAAAGCTTTTCCATTAAGTTTCATCGGGATATTTATAGTAATAGTTTCTTTCCTGTTATCTTTTGCCATTCCATCTTTTTGTCCGTTTGTTCTTCCGGGAATCATGGTTTTAAGCCAACTTACAACAATTACATTTCCATCCTCTGTCTGGAAAGTGTACACTTCGCTTTCAGATTCCAGTGTTCTGTCGACTTCAACTTTATCATTTATGCTTTTATATTTTCCTGAAAATAAATTATTAAAAAATTGTAAAGCACTTGCAGCAGGTTTC
>JAUSIA010000356.1 GCA_030648225.1 Ignavibacteria bacterium
TGGACATTGAAGATTTAATATCCTGGCTAAGCTGCTGGTCTGTTAAATAATTATTTAAAGAAGTAAGGGTAATTTTAATATCTGAAACTGTTGAAGTGAAATCTTCCTGTAAAGAACCGACCATTGACATTACCTGCGGAACATCGGCATAAAACAAACCTTCCTGTAATTTATTATAATCAATTTCTGTTTGTGAAGTACCGGGAGAGATCTCAACTTTTTTCCCACCCATTAAATCAAGCATTGAAACTGCATACCGTGCATCTTCTTTTAACTGAATATTATTATCAACTTTTAATGTAACGATTACACTTTCTCCATCTATCTTTAAATCTTCAACAAAACCTTTGCGTACTCCATTTACTGTAACTGGATCACCGATTTCAAGCCCGGATGTATTATTAAATTTCACCTTCACAGTATTCTCAGTTGGCGTTAAGCTGAAATTCTTTGCCCATCCCAGAATCCATAAACAAATGATTACTCCGAGCAGTACAGTAATACCAACTCTAATTTCAGTTTTTCTTTGATCTTTCATATCCTTTTTGCTCAATTAAATTCTTTATTTTGTTCAAATCTTCCCGGGTGATTATACTATCCCTGACAACAAACTTAACAGAATCTATCAGCCAGTCAATATCGTTATCAGAAAGCTCTTTAGTATTTGTAAATTTAACCTGAAGATAATCTTTAAGCAAAGTGCGTAATGAATCCTTTTCAGGAGATTCATTAATGAAACTTAATTCCTCATCAGCACCACTTACAACAAGATCACTGAAAAATTCTTCAAGATGGTTCTGAACAATATACAAGCCTGCTGCAACTAAAATAGTTAAAATAATTATTGATTTTAGGAAACAGCCTTTTTTCAAAAAAAATTATTCCCCTATTTCTTTTTCGATGAGCACTTTGTTAATCCTTTTTCTTGATACTTCTTTTACTGTAAACTTAAAATTTTCCAGGTTAAAATTATAGTCTTCTTTTGGTATGTGACCTGCCTGGTTTAAAACTAATCCGGCAAGTGTTTCAAAACTTTCATTCTCAACAGGAATATTTGTATTGAGGAGTTCATTCAGTTCATCCAGGGAGATCATGCCTAAAACCATATATTTATTTTCATCAACTTTAACAACAGGATTTTCTTCTTTATCATATTCATCTCTTATCTCTCCAACTATCTCTTCTATTATGTCTTCCAAAGTTATTAAGCCTGCAGTGCCGCCATACTCATCAACAACAATTGCGATATGCATTTTCTTTTCCTGGAACTCATACATCAGATCATTTATCATTTTAGTATTTGGTATGAACATAACTTTACGGGCAATCTTCAGAATATTAAAACCATTTGAATTTTTGTTCAGCAAATATTTAAGAATATCTTTTGCATAGATAATTCCAATAATTTCATCAAGATTTTTTTTGTAAAGAGGAATTCTGCTGTGCTGAGATGATTTTATAATTTCAATTAATTCTGGTAAAGTAGTATCTGACGAAATAGAAATCATATCAACACGCGGAGTCATAACTTCCTGAACGGCAACAGATTTAAAGCTTATAATGCTCTGGATTATTCCATGTTCTTCTTCTGCAAGAGTTCCGAGCTCGTGTCCTAATTCCGCCAGTTCAGTAATTTCCTCAGGAGAAATGGCTGCATTGCCATGGTTAAATTTTATTTTCGCTACAAGAGATCTTATAAACTCTGTTATGGTTTCGGAAATAGGATAAATTATTACAGTAAACCAATAGAGTGGAATAGAAACTAATTTAGCAACCATAAACGGGTTTTTAGCTGCCCATATTTTTGGTGTGAATTCTGAAAAAATTATAACAAGAATGGTTAATAAAATTATCTGCAGAGTAAATATAAATTCTTCAGATAAATTTGTGACTTTCAGAATATCAAGAGCAAGTGATACAGCAACAATAGATGCTGCAACATTTACGATTGTGTTTCCTATTAAAATTGAAACAAGCAATCTTCTTGGATGATCAATGAGGTTTAACAAATATCTCCCGGCAAGAGGGTTAATACCTGAAATATTTTTTAGCGTTCTCTTGTCCAGAGAAAATAAAGCTACTTCAGAGCAAGAAAAAAAAGCCGAAAGGAGGAGTAAAATCAAAAGAAAAATAATTCTAACTTGCCAATAAATATCCAAATAAAAATTTTATTCCTAACTGTTAAACTTATACTTAAAACGGAAGATCCTCATTTTCTTCAACACTTACATCAGGTTCGGAAACTTGCGTTTGGGTTTCTTCTGATACTCCTGAAGAATCAAGCGGTATTAAACGTTCAGATATTACTTCTGTAGAATAACGTTTGATGCCCTCTTTATCGGTATAGTCCCGTTTGGAAATTCTTCCTTCTACATAAAACTTTCTTCCCTTTTTAAGGTTTTCTTTCATATAGTCGGAAAGACTGAAAGAAACAATATTATGCCATGTTGTTTCATTTACCCAGTTTCCATCTTTACCTTTATAACTATTGCTTGTTGCAATAGTAAAATTAGTTATTGAAAGGTTATTTGTTGTAAACCTGGTCTCGGCATCCTTACCAAGATTACCAATAAGCATAATTTTATTTAGTGAAAAAGCCATTAAACCCTCCCAAGTATGTTGAAAACTACTTATAAATTAGCAATAGCCTTAATTTAATATTAAAAATAAAATTTAACAACAATTAATATTTATTATTTACCAAATAAGCTTGTAAAATTTACATGAAAATAAATTAAGTTTTCAAATAATAATCAAATCTTTTCTAAAATCAAGACACACCTTTCATCAATTAGTAACAAAAGAATACAGTAAAGTAGGTTCTATCCAAAAACATTTTTAATCAAAATGTAACTTTTTTCATTGCACAGATTTTGCTGAAAATAAAGCGATAATTAGCAATAACACCGGAGATATTAATGAATACAGGTCAATCGCTTATAACTATTGGAGCAATGATGCTATTGTCCGTAACAGTCCTGAGGGTGAATAATAACCTGCTAAGTACAAATTCAACTTTAATGGATACTAAATTTGGTGTATTGGCGGTTTCACTTGGTACATCAATAATTGAAGAAGCAAATAAAAAAGCTTTTGATCTGGCAGGTAGTGATGATGCCATTGCATCTGTTGATCTTCTTACTGCTCCGGGTGGTTTAGGTCCTGCTTTTAGTGAAGTGTATCCGGATTATAATGACTTTGATGATTATAATGGTTTAATAGATACAATTGATACAATGCCTTCAGCAAAATTCATCTTAGCTTGTGAGGTTTGTTATATAGATCCGGCTAACCCGAATGTTAAAGTAAACTACAGAACATGGCATAAAAAAATGACAGTTAAAATTACAAGCCCAAGCATGGGAAATGAAGAAAAACGGGATACTATAAAATTATCATCGGTATTCAGCTATTGGTACTTCAGATAATTGAAAGGTGAAAGATGGGATTTAGCACTATAATAGATATACTTGGTTCAATGATTATTGGCGGTACATTAATGGTTATCCTATGGAGGCTTAATGATGCTACTACTGCTACTACATATAATTACAGTGGTGAATTATCACTTCAGCAAAATCTTGCAACCGTAGCACTGATAATTGAAAATGATTTCAGAAAAATTGGTTATTGTGCAAACTGGAATCAAATGCCTGATTCTGGCAAAATACTTTTAGCGGAAAATGATAAAATAAAATTTTTGACTGATGTTGAGAATGATGGCTTTATAGATACAATGTATTATTACTTAGGACCAACCAGTGAACTAAGCATGACTGAGAATCCACGTGACAGAGTTTTATACAGAGTTATAAACAGCCAAACACCAGTTGCTTCCAACCTTGGAGTAACACAATTTTATTTAATTTATTTTAATCCTCTTGGTGATACTATTCCTTTCCCAATTACACAGCCGGGTGAAGTATCGACAATGGAAATAAATTTAACTGTAGAAAACACAGCTGCATATGACCAGCAATATTCTAGTGCTTTCTGGCGGCAGATAAGATTAGTTGCAAGAAATTTAAAAAACAGATAAGGAGAATTGAGATGGGAGGAAAAGCTGCTTTACTTTTAGTTTGTGGTTTTAGCCTGATTTTTATGGTGGTTGCTCAAAATTTTGGAAGTATTACAACCCGGGCTGTAGATAATATAGTTGACTACCATAATGAAACTGTTGCACATAATATTGCAGTGAGTGCTGCTAATATGGCTGCAAATGAAGTATTTCTTGATAATAAGTGGGATGAAGGCTACGATAAAACAAATTTTATGGATGGTAATTTTGAAGTTTCTGTAGATATAATTGACGCATTCAAGGATATAAGAAGAATTACATCTACCGGATCTTTCAGAGGTGTAACACACCAGGTTCAGGTTACTTTATCTCCAAGCAAATTCTCTAAATTTGCTTATTATTCCTTAAGCGAAGGTGGAACAATCTGGTGGACTAACAATGATACTGTATGGGGACCTTTTCATACACAGGATTATATGAGAGTATCCAAACATCCTGTATTTTATGGTAAAGCAACTACAAAACGATCATTAATTTATTACACCAGTAAAAGTATAGACTATCCGAAGTTCTATAACGGGTTTGAACAAGGTGTTGATCTTCCCCTTCCTTTAGATGGTCTATCTCCAATAGAAGTAGTTGCTGATGATGATGGATATAAATTCAACAATAAAGATACAGTATATATGACATTTGCAGGGGACAGCATTAAGTTCAGGTATCAATGGAATACGGCTGATACTACCGTTCTTACTGCTTCATTAGCACCAAATGGAGTTATTTTCGCAAAGAATTCTGTTGTTAGATTAAAAGGAACGGTAAAGGGACAATATACGGTTGCAGTTTCTGGTACAAGTGGTAAAGGAAAAGTTTTTCTGGACGATGATATTGTTTATTCTCAAGACCCCAGAGTTTATCCTAATTCAACAGACTTATTGGGGATTGTAGCAAAGAACCATATTTTAATAACTCAAAATGCAGCCAATAATAGTAATATAAATATTCATGCTACTATGTATTCAGAAAGTTATGGATTCGGAGCAGAAAATTACAATACAAGACCAGTTAGTGGTGATATAAATTTATTAGGTGGTATAATTCAAAATATAAGACAAGCTGTGGGAACTTTTAGTGGCACATCAATAACGCATGGTTTTAATAAAAGATATAAGTATGATGATAGATTAATGCATAGTTATCCCCCCGCCTTCCCGGGAACGGGTAAATATGAAATTGTTTCCTGGTTAGAATAATATTTTTGGGGATAATATAGAGGTTCTGATATTCAGAGCCTCTTTTTATTTTAAAGAAGATAAAATCCAGGCATCTTTAAACTCTTCATTCTTCCGCAGTTCATCTCTTACTGCTTCGGCTTCTTTCTTACTGTTGAATTTCGTTTCTAACCTAACGACAAAAAGATTAACATCACTGTTAAATGAGACTGAAACCTCTTTCTCAAGTTTTTTTCTACACTCTCCGGCAAATTTTTCAGCATTTTGCTTTGTAGTGAAAGCCCCAACCTGGATTAAATAATATAATTCTTCTTCAGGAATTTCATCTTCAAATTCATTTTCAGGAATCTCATCAAAGATATAAGTATCTTCTTCATCACTCAACTCTTCCTCCCGGGTTTCTTCAACTGAAGAGGAGCAGGAAATAATATTGATGACAATAAAAAGAAAAATTAATAAATATAGTCTGTTCATTTCCTTACCATAATAAATATTATCAGATTATAACTATAAGCAATTAAAATTTATTCAATTACTAAAAGGGATATTCCCTTCTCTACTGCCTGTCCCTCTATTATTTTTACCTCTTTAATTTTGCCGGAAACAGGAGACCGGATATCATTCTCCATTTTCATAGCTTCAAGTATAAGTACAGAATCTCCCTGCATAACTTCATCACCCGCTTTCTTTTTTATTTTCAGTATCATTCCCGGCATAGGTGATTTAACTATAGTAATTGAATGTTTAGCCGCTTTGGCTTCTATTAGATTCGCTGCTTTTTCCTTTAAAGCAGAGAGAACTTTAGTTTCTATTACCTGGCCTTCAAGAGTTACAATAAATTCCGAACCTCCATTTTTTCTTGCTGTAATTAAAAAGGATTTATTATCAACAAATAATTTGTAAGTATTATTGTTTAGTTTTGACAGGCTGTAATTATATTCTTTACCATCAACAGAAGCTTTATTATCACCGGTAAAAGCAACTCTTAATTTCTTCTCCTTAATTGTAACTATAAACTCATTCATCTGTCTGTTCCAGCCACTTATTCATAGTAGTTTGTATTTCGGATGTTAAAATTTTTCCATCAGAAACAGATTCTTTCTTTAATATGGCAGAGAATAAAGCAGCAATCATTTCTGTACTCGAAATTTCTTTTTGATCCTTTTGTTTTTTAAGATATTCTCTCTCGATATAATTAATATCAAATTGTCCTTCAAGGAAATCTTTTTGTTTGAATATTCCTGAAAGGAAATAAATATTTGTTACCAACCCTGCAATATGATATTCTTCCAAAGCCCTTTCCATTTTCTTTATTGCAGTATTTCTATCTTTTCCATAACAAATAACCTTGGCAATAAGCGGGTCATAATAGAGTGAAATTTCTGAACCGCTGATAAAACCTCCATCCACTCTCACACCCGGACCGGAGGGTTCTATATACTCAATAATTTTCCCGGCTGATGGAAGAAAATTATTTTCCGGATCCTCTGCATAGATTCTGCTCTCAATTGCGTGTCCGTTTATTTTTAATTCATTCTGATTAAAACTTAGTTTATTCCCTTCAGCAATTGAAATTTGTTCTTTAACAAGATCAATACCTGTAATCAT
>JAUSIA010000371.1 GCA_030648225.1 Ignavibacteria bacterium
ACAGAATTAAAAATTGTTTCTTTATCCAAAGGAATTATTGTTCTTATATCAATCACTTCAACAGAAAAACCTTCATCTTCAAGTTTCTTAGCAGCAAGAAGAGAATCCCATAAAGAAATTCCGTATGAAATAACTGTAAGATCATCTCCTTCTTTAACTACTTTTGCTTTTCCAAATGGAAGAAGATAATCTTTATCCGGTTCGGGTGATTTTGCTGAACTTTGTCTGTACAATCCTTTATGCTCGCAGAAAAGAACAGGATCATTAAGCCTGCATGCAGTTTTAAGCAACCCTTTTGCATCAGCAGCATTTGAAGGATAAGCAATATAAATCCCCGGAACATGAGCAAATATTGCTTCGATATTCTGGCTATGATAAAGTCCTCCATGAATATAGCCGCCAACAGCAACTCTTATAACAACCGGCGCAGACCAATTGTTATTAGAACGATAACGAATAGTTGAAAGCTCATCTTTTATTTGCATGAAACCAGGCCAGATATAATCTCCAAACTGGATTTCAACGACAGGCTTTAATCCGGTTAAAGCCATACCAGTGGCAACACCAATTATGCTTGCTTCTGCCAGAGGCGAATTGAAAATTCTATCTTTACCAAACTTAGTAGAGAGACCTTTTGTAGCAGCAAATACACCTCCCTTTCCATCAGCTATATCCTGACCGAACATAAAAACTTTATCGTTATGCTCAGCTTCTTCATGGAGAGCATGATTTATAGCATCTACCATTACAATTTTTTGTCCGGAAGGTACACTCTTTTCATATTCAAGTGTATCTTTAAAACCGCTTTCATCGAAAACATATCTATGTGCTTCATTCGGATCAGGATCGGACATCTTTGCAACTTCATCAGCAGCGGTGTTTACTTCATCAGCAGCTTCTTTCCATAGTGCGTCAATCTCATCTCTTGTAACATCATAATTATCAATAAGTTTTTTAGAGAGCTTTTGTATCGGGCATCTCTTCTGATCTTCACTCAATTCTTTTTCATCCCTGTATTTTTTTTGATCATCTGAAGAGGAATGAGACTGTAATCTTACAACATCAGCTTCTATTAAAGCTGGTCCATTTCCCTTTTTTATATGATCAACAGCTTTTCCAATTTCTTCAAAACAAGTAAAGAATTCTGTTCCATCAATTCTTACTCTATAAAGATTAGAGTAGCCACTCATCATACCCGAAATTGAATGACCTTTTCCACCGCTCTGATGTTTAACATGAACTGAAATCGCATATTTATTATTTTCAATTACAAAAAGTACAGGAAGCTTTTCACGGCTTGCCCAATTCACAGCTTCGTGAAACTCACCTTCGCTTGTTGTACCTTCACCACTGCTAACATAGGATATATAATTCTTACTTGTTTTTTTAGCAGCTAATGCAGCACCAACTGCCTGTAAAAATTGTGTTCCAGTTGGGCTTGACTGAGACGGCAAATTAAAACCAGGATGTCCCCAATGTTCAGGAAGCTGCCTCGCACCACTTGCAGGATCATCTGCTTTTGCTAAACATTGAAGGAAAAATTCTTTTGTTGTTAACCCCGCTGAAAGAACTAATGTAAGATCACGGTAATAAGGAAACAGCCAATCTTTCTTTGAATCGAGATAAAGACCAAGTGCAGCCTGCACAGCTTCATGACCGGAACCGGCGATATGGAAAAAAGTTTTACCCTGTTTTAAAAGGTTCATTGCTTTGTTATCAATGGTTCGGGCTTTTATCATCAACCGAAGAACATCAAGAAGTTTTTTCTTATCAAGATTTGTTTTTAATCCTGGTTTTGTTTCATCCTGTCCGTTCCTGTTATCTTCTTTTGATGATATTTTCTTATTATTTTTTTCCATTACTTCACTTTTGGAATTTTTTTTTTGGCCATCAACTTCCTTTAGAAAATTTAACTTGTGATTAACTCACCTATTAATTCTGTTTTATTGGTAAAAATGATTTCCTTGTAATCAAATACTTCTTTAAAATTTTTAAGCAAAGAATTTTTTACTTCATCTATAAATATTTCTCTTCCTAATTCATTTTTTAATGAAGTTACATCTTTATCATTTATACCACAAGGTATTATACCTTTGAACATATTCAGATTAGTATTTACATTGAAAGCAAAACCATGCATCGTTATCCATCTGCTGACCTTTATTCCGATTGCTGCAATTTTCTTTTGGCCTATCCAGACACCTGTGTACTTTGAGTCACGACATGGAGCTAATCCATATTCGATGCAGCTTTTCATTATTACTTCTTCAAGTGCACGCAAATATTTATGAGTATCTTTTTTCCATTCTTCAAGATTAATTATCGGATAGCCAACAATTTGCCCGGGACCGTGATAAGTTATGTCTCCTCCCCTGTCAATATCATAAACAGAAATATTATTTTTTCTCAGAAAGTCTTCATTACCAATCAGGTTATTTTTTCTAGCAACTTTTCCAAGAGTATAAGTATGGGGATGTTCAAGAAGAAAAAGAGTATCGGGAAGATCACCTTTAACTCTAAAATTAAAGATGGATTTTTGCAGGTCCCATGCTTCTTTGTAATCTATCAATCCAAGATCACAGTATGTAAGTATTCTATTATCCAAAGTTATTAATGATCATTAATCATTCATTGTATAATATCGTTTTGAATATTCAATTGTGTTTTTAATTATTTCAATTAACCTGGGTGTTAATTCCAATAATTCAGAAAAATTGTCCTTTAAACTTTCGTCTAAATATTCATGAACTATTTCATTTCTTAAATCTCTAATACTTTTAATATCTTCAAAATTAGTGAATAGACCTCTTTTGTGAGCATTGTTAACAGCATCTATCAAAGTCCCCTGACTTTCAAACTCAATGTCATCTAATGAACGAAATACTTTTCTTACTAAAAAATCAATACTCCTTGAAAATCTTCCAGCAAGGGTTTCAAAATCATCAAATTCTTCTGCGGAATAAACACCACTTATATCTACAGGCTTACAAATTTCAAATGATCTCTCGAACCAACCTAATTGTTTTTTCAATGCTTTAATATTTTTAAATAAAATCTCACTCATAAAGAAACTGCTTCACGATATATTTTTTTTACAAACGGATCTTTCAATTCACCATTATCTATCACAATATCAATTTTCTGTTCGCCGAATTTTTCAAAAAATTTATGCCTCAACTGTCTGATTATTTTTTTATTCAGCTTTTGCGAAATGATTAATAGATCTATATCTCCTACTTTTTCATTATCATGTACCCTAGACCCAAAAAGATATATTTCCGCTTTTTCATCCAGCTGCTTAAGAGATTTTTTTAATATTTCTTTTTCTTCAGAACTTAAACG
>JAUSIA010000380.1 GCA_030648225.1 Ignavibacteria bacterium
TGTTTTAAATGGTGAGCTTGGTTCCGGCAAAACATTTTTTGTAAAGCAGGCTTGTTCTGTTTGGGGAATAACAAATGTAAGCAGTCCTTCATTTTCGATTGACAATAGCTATAATAATAATAGAACGGTTTATCATTTCGATTTTTACAGGATAAAAAACAGGGAAGAACTTTTTGATGTTGGCATCAACGATTACCTTAATGATGCCGAAGCTATAATTTTTATTGAATGGGGAAATCTTATTCCTGAAGTTCTGCCTAAAGAAAGAATAGAAATCAATATTAAAATTCTTGAAGATACAAAACGTTTCTTCAGGTTTAATAAATATGAATGAATTTTTTTTAACTCCCCTGTTTCCCCCCTTTCTGAAAGGGGGGACTAAGGGGGGTTTTAAATAATATATTTTAAATTACCCAATAGCTTTTTGAAGATATGGTAAATGAAAAGAAGCCAATACTTGCAATAGAAACTTCTGAAAAGAACTGTGGAGTCTGTCTCTATTTCAATAGTGAAAAATATTTTGAATTCACTTTTCGTCTTAAGAATGCTCATTCAGAAAAAATTTTTGAACTTATAGACAAACTATTCCAGGCATCAGACTTTTCTATAAATGAAACAGGATGTATAGCTGTATCTTCCGGCCCGGGTTCTTTTACAGGTTTAAGGATAGGAATGTCAGCAGCAAAAGGTCTTGCTTTTGGTTCAGCTCTGCCAATAATTCCGGTACCCACATTTGAAGCAATGGCGTTGCAGCTATGTGATTTATATTTGGATGGAACTCAGTTTTCAATTGCAAATAAAGTGAATTCTGAAGAGGTATATTATGCGAAGTTTCAAATTAAGGGTAATAATTATATATTTGTAGAGAAATTGAACATAATTAAACATTCAGATTTAGAAAAAAAATCTGATTTAATTTTAGGTAATGCAGTTAATCATAATCAGTTTAATGAGACTGCATTTATGTTTTCTGCACCTTCAGCAAAATATATTGCAAAGTGGGCAGAAAAATTTGGTTCTGATAAAATAACTTTTGATTATGATTATCTTGAACCTGATTATCTTAAAGAATTAATAATAAAAGGAATGAAAAAATGTTGAATGAAACGCCTGCCCCGATCCAATCGGGGAAATCCCGCCTGTCTGCCGACAAGGTAGGCAATGCGGGAAGAAAGAAAATCGCCTTTTTATTTTTATTATTTGCTTCAGCAGCATATTCACAGCTCATAGGTCCAAAAATTGTTGTACAACAACCTGAGCATGATTTTGGAGATATAATTCAGGGAGAAAAAGTACAGCATAATTATATTGTTACTAATACTGGCGGAGATGCGCTTGTAATAACAAATGTAAGAGCATCCTGCGGCTGCACAGCAGCTTTACCTGATAAAAAAGAACTTGCACCGGGGGAGTCAACAAATATTAAAGTTGAATTTAATTCAACAGGAAGAACCGGTAAGCAGAATAAAATAGTTTATGTTTCTTCAAATGATAAAGAGAACCCTGAGATACAGTTGAAGTTTACCGGTAATGTGGTTAAACAGGAAACTGCAAATCTCAAAACAAGTTCCGGTCCTTCACTTGAGCTGCCTAAAACTCAATTTAATTTCGGAAAAGTTATTGAAGGTAAAGTTGTTGATCATATCTTTACTATTAAAAATAACGGTGATGCAACACTAACTATTAAAGAAGTTAAAACCTCTTGCGGATGCACAGCAGCATTGCTTAGTAAAAAAGAACTGGCTCCGGGAGAAGAGGGAACTTTAAAGGTTGAATTGAACACAGCTAATCGCTCAGGTAAGATGACGAGAAACATTACTATCATTTCAAATGATCCTAAAGAACCGCAAAAGTATCTTACTATCTATGCTGAAATATTAAAAGAAGGATCTAATTAATGGCATGGTTTAAGAGATCGAAGGAGAATATTTCTCCTGAGACTCAGAAAAAAGAACTGCCTGATGGATTATGGGAAAAATGCCCGAGCTGTAATGAGATAATTCATAAAAAACAGCTTGAGCAAAATCTTTGGACGTGCCTTAAATGCGGTTATCATTTCAGAATTGGAAGTAAAGAATATATAGATATTCTTCTTGATAAAAATTCCTTCAAAGAACTCGATAAAAAAATGCGCTCTGCTGACCCATTAAATTTTGAGGATACAAAAAAATATTCTCAGCGTATCGAGGAAACAATTAAAAAAGTTGGGCTAAATGATGCTGTACGCACCGGAACCGGAAAGCTTAATGGACTTGAAATAGCTTTTGGCTGTATGGATTTTAAATTCATTGGAGGAAGTATGGGTTCTGTAGTAGGAGAAAAGATTGCACGATTAACTGACAGAGCATATAAAAGTAAAATACCTCTTATAATCTTGTCATCAAGCGGAGGTGCCAGGATGATGGAAGGTGCATACTCACTTATGCAGCTTGCAAAAACAAGCTCACGTCTTGCAAAATATTCTGAACTGGGTTTACCATATATTTCTTTACTAACTGATCCGACTACAGGCGGTACAACAGCAAGCTATGCTATGTTAGGTGATGTACACATTGCTGAACCTGGTGCACTTATTGGATTTGCCGGACCAAGAGTTATAAGACAAACAATCGGAAAAGATCTTCCTGAGGGTTTCCAACGCTCGGAGTTTTTATTGGAACAAGGTTTTGTTGATATTATTGTTCACCGTAAAGATTTAAAAGAAAAAATTTATAATGTTTTGACTCTACTCAACTGAGGCTTCAGATCAAAACAATATCTACTGTTAAAGAAATACACTCCGTTTCCCGTTCTTTAAAAAGTTCGGGAAAGAAAATCGGGTTTGTTCCTACAATGGGGTATCTGCACGAAGGACATCTTTCCCTTATTAAAAAATCTAAAGAGCTTTGCGATATTACTGTTGTTTCAATATTTGTTAATCCAACACAGTTCGGACCTTCTGAGGATTATGAAAAATATCCGAGAGATATTGAACATGATAATAAACTGTTAAAAGATCATAACGTTGATTATCTCTTCAATCCATCTGTTGATGAAATTTATTCCTCAAATTATCAAACGTATGTTGAAGTAAATGAATTATCAAAAAAATTTGAAGGGGAATTCAGGCCAGAGCATTTTAAAGGTGTTACAACTATTGTTTCAATATTATTTAATAGTGTCCAACCTGATTATGCTTTCTTCGGGCAGAAAGATGCACAGCAGGCTGCTGTTATTAAGCAAATGGTTAAAGACCTGAAATATGATATTGAAATTGTTGTTTGTCCTATCATTAGAGAAGCAGATGGTTTAGCAATGAGCTCACGGAATGTTTATTTATCGCCTGAAGAAAAAACAAAAGCGATCGCCATATATAAGTCTCTTTTATATGCACGAAAAATGATTGAAGGTAAGGAAAAAGATCCCCAAAGAATTATTGGTAATATGAAAGCAATCATTAATGAAGAAAAATCTATAAAACTGGACTATATTGGTATTGTAA
>JAUSIA010000382.1 GCA_030648225.1 Ignavibacteria bacterium
CAAATTCAAAAGTAAAAATTAAAACTCAAAAATTTATTCCATCTCCTTACTCTATTCTCCTTACTTGCTCTTTCCCCTCTGCACTATGCACTTCGCAACTACTACCAGCTTCCACTTGCACCACCACCACCGAATGAACCACCTCCTCCGCTGAATCCTCCAAAACCGCCTGAACTGAATCCGCCTCTTCTCCCACCAAGTCCGCCAAGATAAATCAAACCTCCTCTTCGTCCTCTCCCTCTTCCCCTGAATATAAACATCAGGATTCCAAATATTATCATTATAATTATTGAGATAAACGGAGCTTCTTCATCATCTTCAGAAACATCTTTCTCTGCTCTATATTCTCCTGCAATAGCAGAAATTATTACATCAATGCCTGCAGTTATTCCTGCATAAAAATCATTCTTCTTAAAATGAGGAACAATTACATTTCTTATAATTGAGCTTGCGAGTGCATCAGGCAAAGCACCTTCAAGTCCGTAACCGACTTCTATTCTCAGCTTCTTATCATTCTTTGCAATAAACAGAAGAGCACCATTATTATTTTCTTCTGTTCCTATTTTATTTTTTTGAGCAACTTCGTGAGAATAGTATTCTACCGGATAATCATTGAGAGTTGCAATCATCAGCATAACAAGCTGGTTAGTTGTGCTGTCTTCAAAAGTTTTAAGCCGATGATTGAGAACCTCAAGTTGTTTGCTGCTCAATATATTTGTGTAATCATTAGCCCATTGTTTAAGTGTAGGAACTTCAGGTTGGGCAAATAAAAATGATGTTAATGCAAGTATAAAAAAGAGAAACTTCATCAGGAATTAAAACTCAACTTTGGGAGGAGTTTCAGTTCCAGGTGTAGATTTAAAATATTGCTTCTCACCAAAGCCAAACAATCCGGCAAAAATTGAATTTGGAAATCTTTTTATAGTTGTATTGTATTGTTGTACTACCTGGTTAAAGTTTCTTCTTTCAACTGATATCCTGTTTTCAGTTCCTTCAAGCTGAGCCTGAAGCTGAAGAAAATTTTCATTCGCTTTTAAGGTTGGATAATTTTCAACAGTAACAAGAAGACGGGACAAGGCATTACTCAATTCACCCTGCAGCTGTTGAAACCTTTGAAATGCCTGCGGGTCATTTAATACTTCAGGTGTAACGTTAAACTGGCTGACTCTTGACCTTGCTTCCGTTACATCTGTTAATACTCCCCTTTCAAATTCAGCATATCCTTTTACAGTATTAACAAGATTAGGTATCAGATCAGCTCTACGCTGGTATTGATTTTCGACCTGGCTCCAGCTTTGGTCAACTGATTCATTTAATGTTACTAAATTATTATAGGATCCAACTCCCCAAACAACTAAAATTATTACGAATAAAACTATTACTCCAATAATTGAGAGAGTTATGATCAATCCTTTATTTTTCATTATTCCTCCTGAACGGTTGAGAGAACATGAATTTTAATTAAAGCTCACTTTCAATAACTTAAATTAAATTGAATTTTAATCAATATGCAATACTGGTGGTAGCTGAATGCCTGGAATGGTGGAATAATGGAGTGGTGAAGTATTGGGGTAATGAGATGTTGGGGAAAATGAGATTATGGGAAATGAGGTGATTAGAGAATGAGATTGTTACATCATTATCATCATCTCATCATTCCATTACTCCAATATTCCATTCACGGTTTTATTCCGGTGTAGCTATGCTGCAAGTAATAAAAAGATTCATTTGCGATCTGAATATTTTTTTCAACAGCAAACTTTTCAGCATTCTGCAGGTTTCCCTGGTAAAACCTGAACCATAAAAAATTTGTTACTGCAAGACCATCAAATATCCTCTCTTCAACAAAAGCATCAACTGCAATATAACCCCACAATGAGCACCAGCTTAAAGAAAGTAATCCGCTTAAATAATTTCCTGTGTAAAACTGCCCGGCTCCCGGTAAAATAACCGAAGCAACTTTTGCAAAAGTGACTGAATATTTTTGCTCAAGAGTTTCTTCAGATAAAATTTTTAGTTCATGATCGGGAGAAATTTTTGAGAATTCTTCGGCGGCTTTGTCCCATTCATCAGCAAAGATGTAAGCCCATCCTCTCCAGTAATTTATTTCATCTTTTTTATCACTCCCTGCCTTGCCTGCCTCATCGTCAGGTAAACCGGCAGGCAGGCATCTTTCATCTTTGTCTAATTCATCAAGAAGTTTGAGTGTATTATCAGTTGTTCTTCTTAAAATATTTACGCGAATAATTTCAATTTTTATTCTGTAAAGATCCTCCGGGTTCTTCGCATTAATTTCTGCAAGAGTAAAATATTGAATTGCTTCATTAAACTTTCCACCATGCTTATAACTTTGTGCTATGTATTCATCAGAAAGAGAGCCATAAGTATTATTAGTGTCAAAAAATTTTAAACGTTTAAACTCAGTTATTGCATCAAAATATTTTTCTTCCGTGTAAAGTTTTTTTGACAGCTCAAGTTGTTCCTGCAAATAATCCTGTGAGAAGGAAAGATTTGCCAATAATAAAGAAATCAGAAACAGGTATTTATTTAATAAAATCATTTCCAGGTAAAAAATAATTTTTGTTTTGAAGATATTCTCTCAGGTTTGCATTGAATTCATAATCAACCTTTGCATTATAGAGTTGTGCTGCGGCAACTGAGCCATAAATATTTCCTGCATAAAAGAAAAAACCTATTCCTGCAAAAAACCATCCTCTGAAGTTATGATCGTTCGAAATATTATCATAAGATAAAAATGCAAGGAGAGATGATGCAAGAAATGCGGCAATTCCATCTCCAATTTCACCAAGATAGATTTTT
>JAUSIA010000397.1 GCA_030648225.1 Ignavibacteria bacterium
TTAATTGGTTTGCAGGCAAAGACTGCAAGAGTGCAGCGTAACGGTAAAGAATTAGATATTCCCATTGAAGAGGTAGTGCTGGATGATATAATAATTGTAAGACCCGGCGAAAAAGTCCCGGTCGATGGAGTTCTTATTGATGGTTCCTCTGCTGTAGATGAATCAATGATTACAGGTGAATCAATTCCTGTTGAAAAACATCCCGGAGATGAAATAATTGGTGCTACTATTAATAAAACGGGCTCATTCAAATTCAAAGCAACAAAAGTTGGTAAAGATACAACACTTGCACAAATAATTCAGATGATAGAGCAGGCACAGAGTTCAAAGGCACCAATACAAAGAGTAGTAGATAATGTATCCGGCTATTTCGTTCCGGCAGTAATTATTCTGGCAATTCTTTCATTTGTTACCTGGTATGTATTCGGTCCGGTTCCTCAGTTGATCTATGCGTTGATAGTTTTCGTTACTGTTTTGGTAATTGCATGCCCCTGTGCTCTTGGTCTGGCAACACCAATTTCTTTAATGGTTGGTGTAGGTAAAGGAGCGGAGAACGGAATTCTAATTAGAAGCGGTGAAGCTTTGGAGACTGCACAGAAATTAGATACAATAGTTTTAGATAAAACCGGAACAATAACTGAAGGAAAGCCATCGCTTACAGATGTAATAACTTCCAATGGTTTTAAAGAAGATGAAGTATTGACACTTAGCGCGAGCGTTGAGAAATCTTCAGAACATCCATTAGCAGAAGCAATTGTAAGAGGGGCGAATGATAAAAATTTAACTCTAAATGAGCCGAAAGAATTCAATGCAATACCCGGTTACGGTGTAGAAGCAATCGTTAACGGAAGGAAGGTGCTTTTAGGTAATTTAAAGATGATGAAAAAGTTTTCAATTGAGCTTGATAGCTTAGAAGACCAAAGCCGTAAACTTGCGGATGAAGGAAAGACGCCAATGTTTGCTGCCATTGACGGAAAAGCTGCCGGAATAATAGCAGTTGCTGATATAATAAAATCTGATTCGAAAGAAGCAATTGCTCAGCTTAAAAAACTCGGTTTGGAAGTAGTTATGATTACGGGTGACAACAGTAGAACAGCAAACGCAATTGGAAAGCAAGTGGGTATTGATAGAGTTCTTGCAGAAGTATTGCCTGAAGATAAAGCCTTTAATGTTCAAAAACTTCAGAGTGAAGGGAAGAAAGTTGCAATGGTTGGCGATGGGATTAATGATGCGCCTGCACTAGCTCAAGCAGATATCGGGTTAGCTATAGGCACCGGTACCGATGTTGCAATTGAGGCTTCCGATATTACTTTAATAAAAGGCAGCCTAAAAGGTGTTGTGCTTGCAATTCAGCTTTCAAAAGCTACGATGAAAAATATAAAAGAAAATCTGTTCGGTGCTTTCTTTTACAACGGTCTTGGAATTCCTGTTGCAGCCGGATTACTTTATCCATTCTTCGGAATATTACTTTCACCACTAATCGCTGGTGCAGCAATGGCATTCAGTTCCGTGACAGTTGTAACTAATGCAAATCGTTTAAGAAGATTTAAACCAAAATTGAAATAAGGAGATGATATAATGACACTCGATCAAATTTTAGTAATCATTGGCGGACTTGCTTTATCAACGTGGGTTGCCTGGTATTTCTGGTTCTCTGAAAAGAAAGCAGTGAAGGTTCTGACTGCTGAAGGCGGAATTCAGGAAGCGGTAATAAAAGTTAAGGGCGGTTACTCTCCGGATGTGTTAATCTTTGAAGCCGGCAAACCAATCAAATTGAATTTTATTAGAGAAGAAACCGCTGCCTGCACTGAAGAAGTTGTTTTTTCAGATTTTAATAAGAAGGCAACACTTACACCATACAAAACCATCTCAGTTGAATTAAATATTGATAAACCGGGTGAATACGGCTTCCAATGCGGGATGGGAATGGTGAAAGGGAAATTAATTGTTCAATAGTTTCCCTTTGGATGCTTGCCTTTTTATATGAAGGAAGGAGATAAGAAGATGAACCAGATTAACTTTATACGTGATGTAGTTTGCGGGATGTATTTAATAACAACAGATGGCTGCAAAGTAAGTGAAGTTAAGGAAGAAAAATATTATTTCTGCTGGGATACTTGTAAAGCGGAATTTGATAAGAATATGGATAAATATGTTGATAATATTTCTGTAAAAAATGATGAAACAAGAATCGAGGATAAAGCTGAATGGGAAAGAGACCCGGTTTGCGATGAAAGAATTAATATTTCAGATGCAAAGGGAATAACACTCTATAAAAATGCCCGCTATTATTTTTGTTGTAAAACCTGTAAAAAAGAATTCGATGCAAATCCATCCGCTTATGCGGATAAAGATGAAGGATTTTACGACCCGAGAAATCCAAATGATTTTTTAGATGGAAGATTTAGGATATTATAAAATAGCGATTGATTTAAAATGAGTTGTGTGAATGTTAAATATTCAAATGATAAGTTTGAGGAGTTAATAAAACTTGTAAGACAGTCAAGTTTTTTTTGTGAAAATGAAAATATTAAAATAAATAACTCTTTGTTAAAGGAAATAACTTTTGGTAACATCAGCTTGCCGTTTAGATTAAGATGTTTTACTAACAAACACAATATTTTTACCTTAGAAGACCTTTTAAATACTAGACCTGATAGGATTTTAAGACACAGAAACATCGGGGTTAGAACTATTAGTAAGTCCAGAAAAATAATTATGAGATTGAAGAATGTTTTGTATATGTAGTAGTTAAAGATAATATCACTGGTACATACGAACAGAAGTATTGTGTTGCAAATAACTGAATCGTGAACTTAACGCAAATCATTGTTAAGTACTTATTTGATTTTGTAATTGTTTATCAATTAAAAGCAAAATTAGACAAGGTAACAGTTATGATAAAATATATTTTATTATTAATAATAATTTCAGCAGCTTTTCTTTATTCTCAGGAGGAACACCAGCACGGAAAAAAGGGAAAAAAGTCTGTTGACACAACGAAGTACTCTCCGCATACTGAAATGGAGATGCAAAAAAAATCTCACTCTGATAAAATGCATAACCGTCATGGTTCCGGGACTGCCTGGCTACCTAACAATTCACCTATGTATGGATATATGATTGATACCGATAGTTGGAATTTTATGATTCATGGCAATCTATTTCTCCGTTACAACAATCAGGATATAAACAGAAACAGCAGCCGTGGTGATGCAAAATTTGATGCGCCTAACTGGGTAATGGTTATGGCAAGAAATAATATCAGTCATTCAGGTTTACTTCGCTTAACTGCAATGCTCTCATTTGATCCGGTTACAGTCGGTGGATTTGGTTATCCTCTGCTCTTTCAATCAGGTGAAACATGGAAAGGAAAACCTTTAGTTGACAGACAGCATCCACATGATCTTTTCTCAGAACTCTCTGTTGAATATACTCATTCACTTAGTGATGATGTAGATATTATAGGCTATTTTGGATATCCTGGTGAACCTGCCATTGGTCCCGTAGCTTTTATGCACCGAACTTCTACCCTGAATAATCCGGATGCGCCTTTGGGACATCACTGGCAGGATGCAACTCATATTACATTTGGCGTGGGAACACTTGGTTTAAAAATTCACGATTATAAGCTTGAAGGATCTCTTTTCACCGGAAGAGAGCCAAATGAGAACCGATATAATTTTGATAAGCCAAAATTCGATTCTTATTCTGTAAGATTATCTGCTAACCCAACGGATGAATTTGCACTGCAGGTTTCGCATGCTTTTCTTAAAAGCCCGGAATCTATTGACCCTGATGAAAATATAAGAAAAACCACTGCATCTGTTATCCACAATATAAATTTCATTGATGGAAATATCTTGAGTACTTCCCTTGTATGGGGATTTAATAATGTAATAGATGAGCATAAAGAACATTCCGTTCTTTTAGAATCCAATTTAAAATTGCATAAAACTAATCTCTATGGAAGATTTGAATGGGTACAAAAATCGGGCGATGAGCTGGAACTTCCTGATTTACTTCACGATGATATTTTTGATATCACTGCTGTAACCCTTGGAGCTAATTACTCATTTTTCAGTTTTAATAGTACTAATTTAATTTTTGGTTTGCAGGGATCAATCTTTCAACCAGATGAAATGCTTATAACTTATTATGGCAGTAATCCTTTATCTCTTGAGGTATATCTTAGAGTTTCACCAGAAATGATGATGCATTAAAGATCAATCAGAAAAAAGAAAGAAGAAAAAAAATGTTCAAAGGTAAATTTATTAGTATTCTCATTCTTTACAGTTTCAAATGCTGAGAAAATTTTTCTACTTTAAATATCCTGTTGTCACTTTTTATTTTGGACTTCTACTAATTCAATGAATTAGTGTGTCTTTTTTTACCAATCAAAACAAGAGCAAGAATGACAGTAGGAGTTGAAACCTCAGCTTTAAGTAATCGTAATACAGGAACATCGCGTTATATTACCTGCCTTATTGAACAACTGCAAACCTTTGATGATGATATAAAATTTTTTTCTTCTGTTAATTCCGGAATTAACTTTCATTTGAAGAGAAAGGGATTGGAAAAATTTCTGTACAGGAATTTTTCTCTTAAAAAAGAAATGACTGAGCAAAAAGTGGATTATGCTTTTTTCCCTGACTATTTTATGCCCCCTAATTTTACAATTCCTTCTGCAATTGTAATTCACGATCTCTCCTTTCTATCACATCCACATTTTTATTCAAAAAGTTTTGTCGCTTTTTATAAATATCAATTAAAAACAACATTAAAAAATAATCCGTTAATACTAACTATAAGTGAAAATACACGTGCAGCAATTAGTAAATATCTGAATATAAAAAAAGAAAATATCCGTTTACTTCAGGCTTATTCTTCATTTGGTAATGAAATTATTGAACGAACTATAAGTAATTATCTTTTGTACGTTGGTCATATCGAGCCGCGAAAAAATCTTTACTTCTTAATAAAAACTTTTCTTAAATGGAAAGAGATTACTCAATCTGATCTGAAATTAATTATTGCAGGTGAATTCTGGCTGAAAACAACAGAGACAAAAAAAAATCTTAATGAGTTTAATAACCATCCGTATGTTGAATTTAACGGATATGTTGATGAAGATAAGCTTAAAGAGCTTTACAGGAATGCTTCAGGATTTGTGCATACAAGTTTTGCAGAAGGTTTCTGTTTTCCTGTTCTTGAAGCTATGCATTACAAGCTTCCAATAATTTGCTCTTTTAATACAGGAGCGGAAGAGATATCCAAACCTTATTCAATTATAATAAACCCATATAGTGAAAAAAGTTTGTTAAATGGTTTTGATAAACTGTTTGATATAATAAAAACAGAAATAAAGATTGATTACGAAATAAAATATTCTCCATCACTAATGAGAAATCAGCTTGCAGAGGTTATTGATATTCTGAAATCAAAAATTAATAATAAAATTATAATTCCAGTTCCATCTGCAGAAAATAAAGAAGAAGCTGTTGAAAAAACTCTTCTTTATTCAAGTCTTTTTAATTCCGGAATAAACAAAGAACATTTTCATAAATCAGTTTTTGATGTTGAAATGAATAAGGAAGAACTGGAAAGAGTTTTATTAAAGTTATACATCCAGAATAAAATTTATTTTAAGGATGATACTGTTTTTCTAAACTATACTTCACCGCTCAACAATAAACCTAAGGCAAAAGCCAACCAATTGAAGAACAAGAAAGCTTTAAGGCTTTTAGATTTTATTCCATTCATTTCTTCTGCTTCTTTAAGTGGAGGCACAGCTCATTATGGGCATGAAAACCACAATGATATAGATCTTTTTATAATTACAAAGCCAAATGCACTTTACATTGTTTATGCATTTATTCATGTTTTATCACTTTTGTTCAGGGTAAGAAAAGAATTGTGCGCTAATTATTTAATTGATGAACGGGGTATGGAAATAAAAAATCCTCATGATTTTTATACAGCCCATCAGATAATTTCTTTAAAGGCAATTAAGAATAAAAAACTGCTTAATTGTTTTTTCTATCAGAATAATTGGTTTAAAAAATATTTCCCGAATTTTTCCTGGGAAAAAGCTGATATCGATATTCCGGCAAAAAATATTTTTCTAATTCCTTTAAATAAAACTATCAAATTTTTCTACCGGCTAATTTACAGGAAAAAATTGCTGAAAAACCAGGATAACAATTCAATAAGACTGGAAGATCTGTATATTAAACTTCATACAAATGATAATCGCCAGAGAATTACTCAAGAATTTTTTAATGCATGGAAAGATTATAATGCAGGAACTATAATTATTCCTGATGCAGAATATCTTAAAGAAAGAATCGCAGTTCAATGAGAATATTAATAGGACAATCATATTTCAGAGTTTTGGATCCAAAAGAACTAACAAGAAGAATGCCTTATCCTCCGCTGGGTACTTTATATGCAGCAGCAATTCTAAAAGAGTCGAAGCATGAAGTAATATTTTACGATTCGATGATGAGCAGTAATCCTGATGAGTTTATAGAAAAGATTGAGACAGAAAAACCTGATCTTATTTTGCTGTATGATGACGAATTTAATTACCTGACAAAAATGTGT
>JAUSIA010000041.1 GCA_030648225.1 Ignavibacteria bacterium
CCAACATTCGATGACCGCCATTTTGCAAGAGCAGATTCACTTAGCTTAGAGATATCAGTTCCATTAACAATTATATCACCCTTAGATGGTTTATCTATTCCCGCAATAAGATTTAATAAAGTTGTTTTGCCGGAACCTGAAGGACCCATCAATGCAAGGAAATCTCCTTCATTAACAGTAAGATTTATATTATTAAGAACCGGGATTTCAAAACTATCCCTCCAATAAGATTTAGATAAATTTTTAACCTGAATGATTTCAGACATTGTAACTCCTTAATTTTATAAAATTCTTATTTGTTTATCATTAACATTGTCACCCTGAATTCATTTCAGGGTCTTTAAAAGATGCTGAAACAAGTTCAGCATGACATATGGTTTACTTTACATTTACCGACGTTCCATCAACAATCTCTTTACCAGGATTATCAATTACCTGGTCACCATCTACAAGCCCAGAAATTACCTCAAGATAATCTCCAAATTCTCTTCCTGTTGTGATGGAAATTTCAACTACTTTATTATCTGTAACTTTATAAGCAACTTTTTTGTTGTCCCTTGTAGCTATTGCCGATTTAGGAACCATCAAAACAGGTGGTTCATTAATATCAGACTTTTTTTCTTTCCCTTTTAAGAAAAGAACTTTTGCACTCATCTCAGGAAGGACACGGCTATCATATTCTTTAAATCCAACTTTAACAAGAACAGTTGCTTTTGATCTATCGGCAGTTGGAACGATTTTATCAACAAAACCAGCATAACGAATATTGGGATAAGCATCGAGAGTAATTTCACAATCCTGTCCCGCAAGTATTTTTTCAATGTTAGATTCAGATACATCAGCTTCAACCTGGAGTGAAGTCATATCGGCAATTGTAACAACATTAGCACGTGAATTTACTCCTGCAGAAAGCGGTGCTACAATTTCACCAACATCTGCATTCTTTGACAAGACTGTTCCATCAAATGGTGCACGGATCAGAGTGTTCTCAAGCGCAACTTCAATTGTCTGGATTTGTGTTTTTGCCAATTCAATTGATGCTAAAACTCTTTTATAAGTTGTTTCCGCATTTTCTAGATTGCTTCTTGAAACGACTTTAGAATTAAATAATTCCTGCTGGCGTTTATAATTATTTTCAGCTTCCATTAATTCAGTTTCATACAGTTTAAGATTAGCCTTGGCTTCATTGAGTTGTGCACGGATATCACTATCTTCAAGCCTTGCAATTATCTGATCCTTCTTTACTTTATCTCCTTCAACAACTCCAAGATAAACCAAACGCCCTGTACCTTTTGAAGCCACTGCCGCTTTTCTCTGGGCAACAACATAACCGCTTGCTGTTAAAACAGCATCAGACTGGGAAGGAGATTGCAGGCTTACGGATGTTAGGTCTACTTCAATTTCTGTTGCGAACCAATTGCTCCATGAACTGCTAATAAAAATTATTGCAATTATTAATACTGCTAATATTCCTCCCCACATGTAAAGTTTTTTATTCTTACCTGGCTGGGAAGAATGTTCTTCTCTTTTAGATTTATCAATTCTTAATGAATTAAGATCTGCGTTCTTTGTTTCCAATTTAACTTAAACCTGAATTTTTGTGGGAAGAAAATTACAAAAAATTTAGAAAAGATAAGACAAAGTTTGTATGATATTTTACCCGTCCATATTCATTTTATTATTATATGTAGAAATTTGATAATCAAATCCTTACTGATTATTTCATCAAATCTCATTAAGTTGCGATGGTAAAAGAAACCACACAAACAATGGGCAGATGAAGAATAGAAAAACCGGTTCTAAAAAAAACTTATCAATGGTTAAATCTATTATTTTATTAAGAAAATTTAATTTATAGAACTCTTTATGAAAGAATTGTGGACTGAACAAAAAGAAGTTGAATTTTTTACTGAAGCGAGAAAGTTTGCAACTCACGAACAGTTGTTCTACTTATCAAATGATAAAAGATATTTTGCTTATTAGCCAAAAACTTACAAAGGTATTAAAACAACATTACAGAGCAGAAATTCTTTAATAGGCAGATTTACTGAAAAATATTCTGTTGATTTACTTGAGGATTTTGCTTTAAAACATAAATGGTTTGCTGTACAAGGAGTTATTTGTGAGGAAATTGGTTTATCATCGCAATCCAGTGCTGACGTAGCAATTTGTAAAACCAAAGATATAATTCAAAGAGTAGAAAATATTTTGATTATTTTTGAGATAAAGATGTCAATAGTATGGAATTGGGAACTTAAGCAAGTCGGTAAAAAAGAAGAATTAATTTGCTTGGGTGATTATAAATCTCACCACGGAAATCCAAGGTTGTTACGTTCTGATTCAATGTTAAAGGCATTGGAAAAAGTATTAACATCAGAGTATCTGATAACTCTGCTTCCCGTATTCCTATTATTATATTAGGTAATACACCAATAACTGCTTCATATCATAAGAAAGTTGATTTTTTAAAAGGTGCCGGAATTATTCAAGGATTCTGGTCTGTAAATTCATCTCCATTAAATAATAATGGAGAAAATATAAAAAGAACTGCTAAAGATGGTTTTATCCGAATGGATAGTTATTCGGAATTGGAGACTTCACTTGATAAATTAATTACTGAACCTAAAGAGTTTTTCTCAAGTATGAAATCAAAAACGGAACTCGGTAAAATTATTGAAATTGCCAATAAAGAATCGGATATTGAAAAGAAAGCAGAAAAATTTTTATTACTAATAAGAGAACAGAATGAATAATCAAGATAAAAGAAAAGATGGAACAAAGACCAGTTCTTTCGGATCGCCTGGAAGAATTAATCATGATTCTTCCAAATTTTATAATTCCCGGTTGTATGAAGGCTTAGTTATTGATGAGAAGATTAGTTCCATTGAATATGAAATTCCAAAGGAATTATTGAATAAGCACTATTGTCATTCAAGTGAACAAATGAATGAATTACCTGATAATTCAATTCATCTTATGATAACGTCTCCTCCTTACAATGTAACAAAAGAGTATGATAATAATCTAAGCCTGGAAGAATATTTGGTTCTGTTGAAAAATATTTGGAAGGAAACATACCGCGTTTTAGTTCCTGGCGGAAGAGCATGTATAAATATTGCTAATCTTGGAAGAAAGCCTT